>NZ_JBJDXL010000460.1:0-11916 GCF_051866655.1 Intestinibacter sp. | reverse complement strand
AAGTAGTATTAGGTAATGGTCATATATAATAATATGAAAAAGGTATTATAAAGTTTAAATCAAAGGAGTGTAAATTTTAAGGGGGTGACACTTTGATAAGTAAAATAATTAGAATTTTAATAGGATTATTAGGTGCAGCATTAGGAACAACCGTATATGTTTTTTTAGTTAAGTATTTTCCAAGTGTATTTGTTGGAGTTAATGATTATAAATATATAATATCAATAGCAGTAGCTTTAATATTTGGTATATTTTTCTACGTAATAGGACCTTGGATAATTTCAAAAGTAAGAGATAGTGTAAAGGTATTAGACAAGGAAATTTCTAAATATCCACAGTCTGATATATTATTAGGAACAGTAGGCCTTATAGTAGGTTTAGTTATCGCTTATTTAATAGTTGGAGGAATAGGTACTTTTATAAATATACCAGTTATAACAGCTATAATATCTATAGTAGTATATCTATTTATGGGATATTTAGGTATTAGAATTGCATTAAAAAGTAGAGATGATCTGTTTAATATAAATAGATTAAGTAGGCTTACAACATCTTTAAATAAAGAAAAACAACCTAAAAAGGAAACTATAGTAAAACAAATACCACCAAAAGTATTAGATACAAGTGTAATAATAGATGGTAGAATAGCAGATATATGTAAGACTGGATTTATCGAAGGTAAATTAGTTATACCTAGATTTGTTCTAAATGAGTTACAACATATAGCAGATTCTTCTGATGATTTAAAGAGAGTTAGAGGTAGAAGAGGACTTGATATCCTTAACTCAATTCAAAAAGAGCTTGATATAGATGTTGAAATAAGTGATACTGACTTTGATGATATACCAGAGGTTGACAGTAAGCTTTTAAAATTAGCTCAAACTATAGGAGGAAAAGTAGTTACTAATGATTTTAACCTTAATAAAGTAGCTCAATTCCAAGGAGTAGAGGTTTTAAATATAAATGAATTAGCAAATGCGGTAAAACCAGTTGCAATACCTGGAGAGCAAATGCTGGCTCAAGTTGTCAAGGAAGGTAAGGAACAAAATCAAGGAATCGCTTATTTAGATGATGGAACGATGATAGTTGTAGATGGAGGTAGAAAATACATAGGAGAAACTATAACTGTATTAGTTACATCTGTATTACAAACACCAGCAGGTAGAATGATATTTGGAAAACCTAAAAACTAAATTTAACATAAGAAATATTGTAAATTCATGGCAAAATTATAGTTTTAGATATATAAATGTAAATTTATTATATGCTTATAGAGGAGAGTCGATAAGACTCTCTTTTATAATTTGTAAAAAAAATATACATATCTAGGAAAAAATATTATAATTAAAAGGGATAATATTATAAATTACTTTTACAAATGTTCTTGAATGAACTCTTGGTAAACATTTTCAAAACTGATGGGAAAAACAATGTATTAAAATTTTTTTTGGTTTAATATAAACTAAAAATGTAAGGAGGAGTCCACGCATGAGTAATAGTTTAAAATTGCCATCGATTGATTATAAAGAATTTAAAATTTTAACTTTATGTAAAAATAAAGAGTTCGCAAATATAAATTACATGGCTGAAGAACTGAAGGTTACAACTAGAAGTGTTAGAACATATATAAAGCAATTAAATGATAATTTAGGAGAAGATATAGCACAAATAATATATGTTAAAGGGCATGGATATAAGCTTGAAATAAGAGATAATGAAATTTTTGACCTTTTATTTGAAGAAAATAGAAAAATTCCTTTTGATTTTAATGTTAAAGATGAGAGAATTTTGTATCTATTAGATTTTTTTACAGAATTTGATGAAGTAATAACTATAGATCAATTGGCAGATAAAATTTCAGTAGGTAGAACGACTATAGTAAATGATATAAAATCAGTTAGAGAAATATTGAATGAGTATAATTTGGATTTAATCAAAAAACAAAATTTTGGAATGTGGTTAAAGGGAAATGAATTTGATAAGAGATTGCTTTTATTAAATTATATATATAAGGATTCAAAAAATGATTTAACGAATTCAAAATATGTTACAGATGTAGAACAAGATTCATTAAAAAAATTAAAAAATTCAATATTAAAATTGTTTAAAGAGGATAGCTTTTACGCTACAGACCAAATTTTTGAAGAAACTATAAAATATATTTTAGTTCAGGTTGGTAGAATAAAAAACGGAAATGAAATTTTTGAGTACGATAAACGTTTCGACTTATTAGGTTCATATGACGAGTATAATATATCAAAGGAAATAAAAATTATAGTAGAAGATATTTTTGATATAACTTTAAATGAATACGAAACATTATATCTTACATTACCTCTAGTAAGTGGAAATGCTGCACCAATTTCTAAATTTGTTTCAAATAAGCCAAAACTTCGCAATAATATTGAAGATTTGATGGAACTAATTTTTAAAGAAATATATGTTAGAATGGGAATTATAATAGAAGATCAATCTTTAAAAGATAGCTTAGGGTATCATTTAGAGTTTACTTTAAATAGGTTGTTATTTAAGATAAAGCTAAAAAATTTATTATTAGATGAAATGAAAGAAAATTATGTATTACCTTATAATTTAGCGAGAATAACTGCTGATGTCATTGAAGATGTTTATAATTTAACTGTTCCAGAAGATGAAATCGGATATATAGCGATACATTTTGGAAGCTATTTAGAAAAAAATATGATTTCAAATACATTGAGAAATGTTGCTATTGTATGTTCTACAGGCCTAGGAGCTACGAATTTAATTACAATTAGAATAAGAAAAATCATAGGTCAACATGTAAAGATAGATACTTTTTCAATGTTCGAAATAGATGAGGTTGATTTTAGCAAATACGATTTAGTATTTACTACAAATGATGTAGATATAAATTCAAATGCCGTATTGAAAATAGATGCTATTTTAGATGAAAATAAATTAAGAAATAAGATAGAAAAAATTATATATTTAAATAATAGCAAGCTAAGTAAAAATTTGAAGAACATAAAATTATCAGATAATTTATTGATAGGTGCATTTTTACAAGAGAAATATTTTTATGTATTGAATAAAAAGACAATTTCAGCTGCATTAAAAACAATGATAGATTCTATGATAGAGGATGGAATTGTTGGAGAAAAATTTAAGAAAGATATACTTGAGAGAGAAAAGACTCATCCAACTATATTTAATAGTGGATTGCTTTTACCTCACTCAGTAAATGATAAATCAGATGAAATGTATGTATCAATTGGGGTTTTAAATAAGCCAATAGAATATCTAGGAGTACAAATAAAAGTAATTATGTTAATAGCTTTTTCTACTGATGACACGAATACGGATTTATTAGTAAAAATATATGAAGAAGCTTTAAGCTTAGGTCAAAATGATAAATATATAAATCAATTGGCTAAATGTAGAACTTTTTCTGATTTAACAAGTACATTATTAAAAATATCAATAAAATAATAGAGTAAGGATGTGTTTAAATGAAAATAATTATAGTTTTAATACTTTTATATCTTGCAAATTTTGGAACATCATATTACCTTCATAAGAAATACGTAGCATCTCAAAGAAGGGTTAGACAATATGGTGGTGTTTCTACTGCGAGAACAAAGGGTGGATTTACGAAAAAAGGTAAAATAGTGCTTTTAGCATTTGATGATGAAGAAGAAATAATAAAATATGGCGAGAAATTTGAAGGTATAACTGTATTTTCTAAATTTGAAAAAATTGAAGGTATAGAAGGGCTTACATTAGATGAAGTGGAAAGTAAGTTTGCTGATGAAGAAGTTATAATACAAGCTGTACAATACATAAGAGAAAGAGAAAAGGATGTTGATTCTGAAGTAGACGAAAAATCAGAAGAAGAGCAGGTTGATGAAATAGTTGAAAATAAAGCAATAGAGGCTGATAATACTATTGTTTAGAAATATTTAAATAAGGGAGACTTGATAAGTTTATGTGTAAATTATCAAGTCTCTTTTGATTTATATAGAATTGATACATTTATATAATTTATTTTTACAAATGTTCTGATACAGAACGAAAATCGCATATTTTTCCACATAATGTGGAAAAAGAATGTATTAAATTTTTAATTCTATTGTTATAAACTTAAATCATAAGAGAAAGAGATTTAGATAATAAATCAAAATATACTAAAAAAATTCAACTTATCAGAATACTAATAAGTTGGATACATTAAATTAAAAATAAGCTGAAAAGCAAACATATAAACAGGGGGAATTGAAATGTATAACTTAAACAGAAAACTTGAAGAATTAGAAGTACAAGGAAAAAGCATCAAAATAGCAATAATCGGTGCAGGACATATGGGAACTGGTATGGTAAGCCAAGTTGTAAACATGAAAGGTATGATACCATCAATAGTTGCAGATATAAACGTAGACTTAGCAAAGGCTTCATTCATAAAAGCTGGTATAGCAGAAGATCAAGTAGCAGTAGTAGAAGATGAAGTAGCAGCAGAAGCAGCAATACAAGAAGGAAAATACGTAGCTTGTAAGAGCTTCATGGTAGCTTGCAAAACTCCATCAATCCAAGTAGTAGTAGATGCAACAGGAAGTATTCCAATAGGAGCAGAAATAGCATTAAACTCAATATTAAACAAAAAACATATAGTAATGTTAAATGCTGAAACAGACTGTGTAGTAGGACCAATACTTAAAAAATTAGCTGACGATGCAGGAGTAATATTCACAGGATCTGCAGGGGACGAACCAGGAGCAGTAATGGGATTATATGACTTCGCAACTTCAATGGGATTTGATGTAAGAGTTATAGGAAAAGGTAAAAACAACAAATTAGATTATGATTGTAACCCTGATACAGTAGCAGAAGAAGCAGCAAGAAAAGGAGCTTCTCCACACATGATAGCATCATTCAAAGAAGGAACTAAGACAATGGTAGAAATGGCATTAATGTGTAATGCAACAGGATATGTTCCAGATGTAAGAGGTGGACATGGTATAGAAGCAACAGTTAAAGAAGTACCACAAAAATATTCATTAAAATCAGAAGGTGGAGTATTAGATAACTACGGAGTAGTAGATTTCGTAAATGGTATAGCACCAGGGGTATTCGTAGTAGTAACTCATAAACTAAAAGAAGTAAGAGACGAAATGGAATACTTAAGCATGGGACCAGGACCAAACTACATATTATATAGACCATATCATTTATGCAGCTTAGAAACACCATTATCAGCAGCAATGGCAGTAATAGAAAACAAAGGAACAATAGTACCAAAAGGTGGATTAGTAGCAGAAGTAATAACTGTAGCTAAGAAAGACTTAAAAGCTGGAGAATATATGGATGGATACGGAGCATACACTTGCTACGGATTAATAGAAAAATATGAAACAGCAAAAGAAATGAATGCAGTTCCAATAGGATTAGTAGATAGAAAAACAAAAGTATTAAAAGACATCAAGAAAGGTGAAGTAATAACTTACGATATGGTAGAAATAGACAAAACTACTAAGTTATATCACTTAAGACAATTACAAGAACAATTACAAGCAGAAGGATTCTGGGATGCTAAATAATTAGAGTGTAAAAAATCACTTTAAATATGTAAATTAGAAGTAAATAGTAATTAATATATAATTAAGAGAATTTGATAAATTACTGTGTGTATTTTTAGCAAATTCTCTTTTTTTATAAAAAAAATAAAATTATTTTTACAAATGTTCCTGTACAAAACTAAAAGTACATAATTTTCCATTTGAAGTGGAAAAAGAATGTATTAAATTTTATAACACATTATTATACAATTAAAACATAGAAACATAAGTAAAAACGGTTTCACATAAGTAAAAGTAAAAATAAAGATAATTTAGAATAATAAATATAAAATTATGGAGAGGAATGAAAATATGAAATATCAAGCTAAAGTAACAGGAATAGGTGGAATGGTTCAAGAACTTGCAGATGACGGAAATTTAATAATAATCTTCAATGAAGATGTTCAAGATCCAGATTTAAAAGATATATCAATAGCACATACAGTAGCAGAATTAAAAGAAGATATAGTTGCTGGAGACGTTTTAACAATAGGAGATAAAAAATTCAATGTAACAGCAGTAGGAAATGTAGCACTTAAAACATTAAAAGACTTAGGTCACTGTACAATAAAATTCGATGGAGATACTAAAGCAAATCTACCAGGTGAATTACATGTTGATGGATTAGTTCCAGAAGTAAAAGTTGGAGATATGATTACTTTTGAATAGATAACATAAATTGAACGATAAATTAATACAGAAAATATAAACAGGGGGAATTGAAATGTATAACTTAAACAGAAAACTTGAAGAATTAGAAGTACAAGGAAAAAGCATCAAAATAGCAATAATCGGTGCAGGACATATGGGAACTGGTATGGTAAGCCAAGTTGTAAACATGAAAGGTATGATACCATCAATAGTTGCAGATATAAACGTAGACTTAGCAAAGGCTTCATTCATAAAAGCTGGTATAGCAGAAGATCAAGTAGCAGTAGTAGAAGATGAAGTAGCAGCAGAAGCAGCAATACAAGAAGGAAAATACGTAGCTTGTAAGAGCTTCATGGTAGCTTGCAAAACTCCATCAATCCAAGTAGTAGTAGATGCAACAGGAAGTATTCCAATAGGAGCAGAAATAGCATTAAACTCAATATTAAACAAAAAACATATAGTAATGTTAAATGCTGAAACAGACTGTGTAGTAGGACCAATACTTAAAAAATTAGCTGACGATGCAGGAGTAATATTCACAGGATCTGCAGGGGACGAACCAGGAGCAGTAATGGGATTATATGACTTCGCAACTTCAATGGGATTTGATGTAAGAGTTATAGGAAAAGGTAAAAACAACAAATTAGATTATGATTGTAACCCTGATACAGTAGCAGAAGAAGCAGCAAGAAAAGGAGCTTCTCCACACATGATAGCATCATTCAAAGAAGGAACTAAGACAATGGTAGAAATGGCATTAATGTGTAATGCAACAGGATATGTTCCAGATGTAAGAGGTGGACATGGTATAGAAGCAACAGTTAAAGAAGTACCACAAAAATATTCATTAAAATCAGAAGGTGGAGTATTAGATAACTACGGAGTAGTAGATTTCGTAAATGGTATAGCACCAGGGGTATTCGTAGTAGTAACTCATAAACTAAAAGAAGTAAGAGACGAAATGGAATACTTAAGCATGGGACCAGGACCAAACTACATATTATATAGACCATATCATTTATGCAGCTTAGAAACACCATTATCAGCAGCAATGGCAGTAATAGAAAACAAAGGAACAATAGTACCAAAAGGTGGATTAGTAGCAGAAGTAATAACTGTAGCTAAGAAAGACTTAAAAGCTGGAGAATATATGGATGGATACGGAGCATACACTTGCTACGGATTAATAGAAAAATATGAAACAGCAAAAGAAATGAATGCAGTTCCAATAGGATTAGTAGATAGAAAAACAAAAGTATTAAAAGACATCAAGAAAGGTGAAGTAATAACTTACGATATGGTAGAAATAGACAAAACTACTAAGTTATATCACTTAAGACAATTACAAGAACAATTACAAGCAGAAGGATTCTGGGATGCTAAATAATTAGGATTTTAGATTCTAAGTGATTGAAATATTGAGGATAAATTGATAATAGATCGGACTTCGATTGAGATTGAAATTGTATAAATAAAGGGAATTTGGCAAGATAATAATCAGTTCCATACCAAGTTCCCTTTATGAAAATAAAATAACGATAAAGTTAAGTCTTTTTTATTTACAGCTTTGGAAAACGATGTCAAAATGTGGGTTGGCTTTATCCGTTCAATTTAAGAATCAATAAAATAAAAAAGGGGGAACTTTTATGGAACAAATAGCAAAATTTGCAGAGGCATTTATAAACTTATTCAATCTAGGTGGAGAAAACTTAATGGGCCTAGTAACTGGTATATTACCAACATTATTAGTATTAATAACTTTAGTTAATGCGTTAATAGCAATTATAGGACAAGAAAGAGTTGATAAATTAGCTGCTTTAGCTTCTAAAAACGTAATAACAAGATACACAATATTACCAATATTAGCAGTATTCTTCTTAACAAACCCTATGTGCTACAACTTTGGTAAATTCGTTGAAGAAAAATACAAACCAGCATACTATGATGCAGCAGTATCATTCGTACATCCAATAACTGGTTTATTCCCACATGCAAATGCTGGTGAATTATTCGTATACCAAGGTATAGCTGCTGGTATCACAGCTTTAGGATTAAGCACAGGACAACTTGCAGTTAGATATTTCTTAGTTGGGGTAATTGTTATCCTTATAAGAGGTATAGTTACTGAAAAAATAACAGCAATGTTAATGAAAAAACAAGTAAAATAATAGAGTTTGATTAAGGGAGGTAATACAATGAGTGAATATAAATCAATTGTAATAAATAGAGGATCTAACGGTTGGGGCGGACCTTTAACTATAGTTCCAACAGAAACAAAAAATAAAATATTAGTTGTTACAGGAGGAGGATTCCCTCCACTAGCTCAACATATAGCAAATATGACTGGTTGCGAATTAGTAGATGGTTTCAAAACTACTATACCAGATGAAGAAGTTATATTAGCAATCGTTGACTGTGGTGGTACAGCTAGATGTGGTGTTTATCCTAAAAAAGGAATATTCACTGTAAACTTAACTCCAGTTGGAAAATCTGGACCTTTAGCTAAATTTATAACTGAAGAAATATATGTTTCAGATGTAAAACCAGAAAATGTTTCATTCTGTGATGGAACTGCGGCACCAGCTGTTGAAGCAAAAGCAGAAGCAGAAGGATCTTCAAAAATGACTAGAGAAGAATACTTAGAAAAGAAAGCAGAAGCTCAAGAAAAATACGGTGAAGTTGCTAAAGAAGGATTCTTAACTAGATTAGGTAAAGGTGTTGGTAATGTAGTTTCTACATTCTACCAAGCAGCAAGAGATGCAGTACAAACAACTATAACAAATATATTACCATTCATGATATTCGTATCATTAATAGTTGGTATAATCAATGGTACAGGTGTAGGTAACTGGTTAGCTAACACAATATCTCCATTAGCATCAACATTACCAGGTATGTTAGCAATATCTTTATTCTGTGCACTACCATTTATATCTCCACTTATAGGACCAGGGGCAGTTATAGCTCAAATCATAGGTGTTTTATTAGGGAACCAAATAGCTCAAGGTGCAATACAACCTCAATATGCTTTACCAGCATTATTTGCTATAGATGCACAAGTTGGTGGAGACTTCGTTCCAGTTGGTCTATCACTTTCAGAAGCTGAAGCTGAAACAGTTGAAATAGGGGTTCCTGCAGTATTATTCTCAAGGGTAATAACTGGACCATTAGCTGTTATAATAGCTTATGCATTCAGTTTCGGTATGTTTTAAATAGAATTCCAAATTAAAAGATTTTAATAAAAAGAGGCTGTTTCAATTAATTTGAGACAGCCTTAAGTAGATTATATTAATTTTGGAAAATTGAGGGGGCGAGTATGAAAAAGATATTAGGTGATACACGTTTAATGCTTAAATGTTGCGTTATGTATTATGAAAATCAAATGGGACAAAATGAAATAGCAAAAAAACTAGGCATTTCAAGACCAACAGTTTCAAAATTACTTAAAGAAGCTAAGGAAAGAGGATATTTAAGAATAGAAATTGTAGGTCCCGAAGAACAAAATTGTTATAAATTAGAAAAGAAATTAGAAGAAAAATTTGGATTAAAAGAAGCTATTGTAGTAGAGGATAAACATGATACAAATTTCCAAAAGGAAGAATTAGGATTTGAAGTAATGAAATACTTATATCGAATGATAGAAGAAGGAGATATTATAGGTGTTTCAATGGGAACAACTTTAAAAATGATCCCTCAATATGCTAAAGTTAAAAAATTCAATAAGATAGAATTTATTCCTTTAGTAGGTGGTATTGGAGAAGCTGATATGACAACTCATTCAAATCAATTAGTTGTAGAGCTTAGTAAAGGAATGGGTGGAACATTTAAGCTATTACATGGACCAGCTATAGTATCAAATGAAAATATTATAAATATACTTAGACAAGACAAAAATATAAAGGATGTATTTAAGTCTATGGATAAAATGAATATGGCAATAGTGGGGATAGGAAGTCCTATAGATGAAAATTCAAATGTAATAAAAAATGGATATTTTAATGAAAATGATATTGAAACATTTAAAGAAAGAAAAGCTGTAGGAGATATTTGTTTAAATGTATATGATATCGATGGAAATGCATCTGAATATGAATATAATAAATGTGTTTTTGGAATGAATATAGAAAAACTAAGAAATGTAGATAAGGTTATCGGAGTAGCATGTGGTATGGAAAAACTAAATGCTGTTATCGGAGCCTTAAATGGACATTATGTAAATGTTTTAGCTGTTAATTATAGCTTAGCTGAAGCTTTATTAAATTATTAATTTAAAATGTAAAATCGAAAATAAAAGTGTAGTGAATTTAAAAATTTGCTATGCTTTTTTTATTTATGAGATAAATTATTTGAATTCTAGTGACATTGACAAATAATATTGGTAAGTTTACAATAGTTTTAAAAAAGAACAAATGTAAAAATATAGATAAATATTTAATTTTTTAAATAAATGAGTATTAGTAATTAAATTGCATAAATTAATGTAAATGTAATATAATAATTATTTATTTTTGTAAAAAATTTTAGATAATTAATATATTTAAAAGGAAAATTTGTTGATAATTTAGAAATTAATTATAGTTTACATCAATATCATTAAATAATCTAGAATAAAAATATAAATAGTAAATTATAGGAGGTAAGTATGTCAATATCAAAGGAAACATTGCTTGAAATGTATAAAAGAATGAATCAAGCTAGAAAATTTGAAGAAAAAGTAAATTGGTTCTTTGCAAGAGGTATGATACATGGAACAACTCATTTATCTATAGGTCAAGAAGCTTCTGGTGTTGCAGCAGTTATGGCACTTGAAAAAGGTGATTTAGTTTCATTAACACATAGAGGGCATAGTCAATTTATCGGAATGGGAATAGATTTAAATAAAATGATGGCAGAGCTTATGGGAAAATACACAGGCTACTGCAAAGGTAAAGGTGGTTCAATGCATATAGCGGACATTGAATCTGGAAATCTAGGAGCAAATGGAATTGTAGGTGGCGGTCTTACATTAGCACCAGGTGCAGCACTTACTCAAAAATATAAAAAGACAGGTAAGATAGTTTTATGTACTTTTGGAGATGGCGCCGCAAATGAAGGATCTTTTCACGAGGGTATAAATCTTTCTTCAGTTTGGAATTTACCAGTGATTTTTTATTGTGAAAACAATTTATACGGAATGTCTACTGCTCAATCTAAATCTATGAATATAGAAAATATAGCAGATAGAGCTGTTAGCTATGGAATACAAAGCTTTATCATAGATGGATACGATGCAATAGAGGTTTATGAAACTGTCCAAAAAGCTGCTGAAATGTGTAGAAGAGGAGAGGGACCAGTTTTAATTGAAGCTAAAACTTATAGATGGCTAGGTCATTCTAAATCAGATGCAAATGCTTATAGAACTAAGGATGAAATAGATTCATGGAAAGAAAAAGATGGAATTAAAAGATTGAAAAATAAAATATTGGAATTAGGATATGCTACAGAAAAAGAATTAGAGGATATAGAAGCAGAAGCAAAACAATCGATTGAAGAGGCAGTTGAATTTGCACAAAATAGTCCAATGCCACCACTAGATACATTGGAAGAAGATGTTTATGCTGATTAGTCTATTAGTGTAGAAATTTGTACAAAATAAATGATATTTACCAGGAGGTTTGGATTATGGGAATGAGAG
>NZ_JBJDXL010000459.1:0-2650 GCF_051866655.1 Intestinibacter sp. | reverse complement strand
TTCATTGTAGTCTGGAGTTCTTAAGAATTTAACCATTCTTAATTTCATAACGAAATGGTCCATTAATTCTTGAACTTCTTCTTCAGTTATAAGTCCAGCCTTTAGATCTCTTTCGAAGTATATATCTAAGAAAGTAGAAGTTCTACCTATAGACATCGCAGCACCGTTTTGGTCCTTTATCGCAGCTAAATATCCGAAGTATAACCATTGTACGGCTTCTTTAGAGTTAGTAGCTGGTTTAGATATATCAAATCCGTAGCTTTGAGCCATTCTCTTTAATGCTTCTAGAGCTTTTATTTGATCTGATAATTCTTCTCTTAATCTGATTACCTCTTCATCTATGCAAGAAACTTCAAGAGATAATTTTTGTTCCATTTTATCTTCTATTAATCTATCAACACCGTATAGAGCAACTCTTCTGTAGTCTCCTATTATTCTACCTCTACCGTAAGCATCTGGAAGACCTGTTATTATACCAGATTTTCTAGCAGCTCTCATTTCTGTAGTGTAGGCATCGAAAACACCTTGGTTGTGAGTTTTTCTATATTTAGTGAATATTTCACTTACTTGTGGGTCACATTCAAATCCGTAAGCCTTACAAGAGCTTTCTACCATTCTTATACCGCCTTCAGGCATTATAGCTCTTTTTAAAGGAGCATCTGTTTGTAAACCTACTATTGTTTCTAAATTTTTATCTATATAACCAGGAGCATAAGCATCTATAGCAGATACAGTTTTAGTATCTACGTCTAATGTTCCCCCGTTTTCTCTTTCTTTTTTAAATAATTCTAGGACTTCATCCCATAATTTTTTAGTATTTTCAGTAGCTTCAGCTAAGAATGAGCTATCTCCTTCATATGGAGTGTAGTTAGCTTGGATAAATCCTCTAACATCTATTTCTTTAGTCCATCTGCCTTCTTTGAATCCTTGCCATGCATTATTCATATATGCATCCTCCTTAATGTCATTGTATAGTTTGGATTTTATTATTTATTTTGTAACGTATAGGAATTTATATTCCTTAAAAAATATTTAAAAAATCTAGCTAGATATATGTCATTTTTCTATGATAATAATATCATAGATTAAGTATATTGTATACAATATTTTTATTAGATAATTTAATATTATTATATTTTAAAATTTACCCATTAATAAAAAACTTAAACTTAAATATAAATAAAATTTTATTTTTATGATTTATTTCAATTTTACGGATATCAATCAATTGTTGCGCCTACAGTATTTGCGGGGAATTTTCGGCGAATAAAATTAGTTAGACATTTTTTTAAAAAATATGAATATCTATTATATATAGGAGGTGTCGCTGTGATAATTGTAACTATTTTATTTATAATAGGTTTTATATTGATATCTAAAGGTGCAGATTTTTTTATAAATTCAACTGTAGAAATTGGAAGAAGGACTAATATTTCGGAATTGATTTTAGGTGCTACTATAGTCAGCTTTGCGACTACATTGCCAGAGCTTACAGTATCTTTATTTGCATCTATTGATAATCATGCGACTATGAGTCTAGGGAATGCAGTTGGTTCTATAATATGTAACACTGGATTGATATTGGGCATGGTTGTGCTTATAAGTCCTTTTAATACAGATAGAAAAACATTTGCGTCAAAATCTACTATATTATTAATATCAATTATAGCTCTTATAATTTTAGGATTAGATGGTGCAATTACAAAAATCGATGGATGTGTATTATTAATTATTTTAGGAATATATATGTATACTAATTATAAAAGTGTATTAAATAATACTAATAAAAATTATCTCTATTATTGTTTGACACAACAAAATGAAATGTCGACGATAAAGATAGTAGTGTATTTTTTTATGGGATTAGCGATGATGATAGTCGGATCTAGATTATTAGTAGATAATGGAGTGGAGATTGCCAGCTTTATAGGGATACCACAAGGGATAATAAGTTTAACTGTGATTGCTCTTGGAACGTCTCTTCCAGAATTAGTTTCGTCTATTACAGCTGTTAGGAAAAAACACCATGAAATCTGTGTCGGAAATGTTTTGGGAGCGAATATATTAAATATAATTTCTGTAATTTCTATTTCATCTATTCCAAACGAAATACCTATATTGTCACAAAATATTAGAGTTGATTACCCGTTTATGATAATTTTAGTTTTAATATTAATAATTCCTACAATTATAAAGAATAAATTGTATAGAATACAGGGATTTCTGATGCTTAGTACGTATATAGCTTATTTGGCTGTTCTCTACTGTACATATATGGTTTAATATATTATTTGATATAACTAGAATATATAAGCTAGTTATATTTTTTTATGAAAGTAAAAAATCAATTAATATATAATAATAGTATAAATTATTTTGGAGGTGAAATTTATGGATTTATTTTTTTATATAGCAATAATTGGTGGAGCTATGATGATGTTAAGCAGAGTCCAATATAAAAAGATGGCGGATAGAAGCTTTTATAGAGGAAATGAACTGACTTTAGATAATCGCAAAAAGAATAACTTTTTTATAAAAATAAAAAACAGCTTTTTATATGATTTATTCTATTCTAGAGAATTTGCGAGGATGAACAGAACCTATGGAAGCTTGATGGTTTTAATAGGTATAGGAGGAATGCTACTTTTTA
>NZ_JBJDXL010000458.1:0-2658 GCF_051866655.1 Intestinibacter sp. | reverse complement strand
ACTTAGAGGCATATGCAGATGAAGAGAGCAAAGACATCCAAACAAAGGTACTTGCGGATATATTAAAAGAAGAATATAAAAAGGGAAATTACTGCATCGCCGGCGGAGATTTTAACCAATCCTTTAGCAATGTGGACCCAGATTTATATCCAGTTAAGAACACAGATTACTTCGAGGCTGAGCTTATAAACGAAGATTATTTTGGAAGTGATTTTAGCTTTGTAAACGATGCTTCAACACCTACTTCAAGACTTTTAAACGAACCATACGATGTGCAAAGTGAAAATACTCAATACTACGTTATAGACGGATTTTTAGTATCTTCAAATATAAAAGTAAATTCTGTTAAAACATTAGATGAAGGATTTGTATATAGTGATCACAATCCTGTAAAAATGGAGGTTACTTTAAAATAATATATTTTCAAACAAAAAAAGAGCCAAACAAAATGACTTTGTTTGCTCTTTTTTCATTTATTAAACACCAACTACTCTAGTTACACCTGGTACTTCTTTTACTAATAGGTTTTCTATAACAGCTTTTAATGTCATAGTAGCTCCTGGGCAACCTGCACAAGCACCTTGTAATCTTACTAATACAGTTCCATCATCAGCAACATCTATTAATTCAACGTCTCCACCGTCTCTTTGTAGTACTGGTCTAACTTTATCTAATACTGCTGCAACTTGTTCTTTCATTAAGTTACCTCCCTTTATAATTGTATTATCTATATAATTATACACTAACAAAATTATATTCTCTACCATTTTATGTATTGTTTTTATCTCAATATATTTTTTTATTTAAAAATACTGTATAATATGTATAAGAAAATCTTTATATAAAAAATACACAATCGAGATTTTCTATATTAATTTATTGGAGGGAGAAAAAATGAAAAGAAAATTATTTAGTATTATTTTAGCCGCAATTTTTGTAATTTCTTTAGTTGGATGTAGCTCAGCTAAGCCAGAAGATACTGTAGATGTATTTTTAAAGAATACTCAAGAATTAAACCTTGAAAAAATGTCAGAAAGCATGAATCCTGACTTAAAAGAGTCTTTCGATGAAATAACAGGTGAGGAATCAGAGGATTCATTAAATGAGTATTTAGATTATTTTAGAAAAAATGCAGCAAAAATGACTTATGAAATCAAGGGTGCTGAAGTCGATGGAGATAGCGCTGTTGTAACTGTAGATTTCAAATATATCGATGGAACTGACGTGCTTGAAGATGCATTTTCTAAAGCATTTGAAGAAGCAATTTCTCAAGCCTTTGCTGGTAAGGAAATGAGCGAAGATGAAATAGAAGATTTATTTATCGAAACTCTAAATAGCTCTGAATCTGAAGTCGAAGAAACTTTCGCTACAAAAACAGTAAAAATAGACTGTGCAAAGAAAGATAATAAATGGTATATAGACGATTTGGATGAGGATTTCTTCGACGTTATATTCTGTAATTACTTATCATATTTAGATAAAGTAAATGAAAATTTAGACGAGTTAGAATAGATTTATAAATTTTAAATAGAAAATAATAGTATACTCAAAAACGAGATATTGTGCTGGTTTTAGCACAATATCTCTATTTTTTTGAGTAATATTAATAATATAAAATTCACGAGAATATAATTTTAATAGGCAATCTACATATCTCGTTGCTTAATATTTTGGATAGGAGGAATTTTATGTTATTTCAAGGATCTGCAGTGGCTTTAGTCACGCCTTTTACTAAAGAAAATAAAGTCAACTACGATAAGCTAGAAGAATTAGTAGAGTTTCATATAAAAAACAATACCGATGCCATAGTCGTGTGTGGTACAACTGGTGAAGCTAGCACATTAGATGACAAGGAACATGTAGCTGCAATTAAATGTGTCATCGACGCTGTAAATAAGAGAATACCAGTGATTGCCGGCACTTGTGGAAACGACACAGAACACTCTATCATGTTGAGTAGAATCGCTGAAAATTTCGGCGCCGATGGACTTCTAATCATAAACCCTTACTACAACAAGGGAAATAAATCAGGTATAAAGGCTCATTTCACGAAAATCGCCCAAAGTGTAGAAATTCCAATAATTTTATACAACGTCCCATCTCGAACAGGTGTCAATTTATCACCTAAATTAGTCGCTGAATTAGCTTATGGTGTGGAAAATATAGTGGGAATCAAAGAAGCGAGCGGTGATATGGCTCAAGTGGCTGAAATAGCAAGATTAGTCGACGATAATTTTTCAATATATTCAGGGAATGACGACTCTACTCTGCCACTTTTATCACTAGGTGGAGATGGCGTGATCTCTGTTCTGGCAAATATATGTCCTAGAGAAAGCCATGATTTGGTATATAGCTTTTTATCTGGGAATGTAGAAAAATCAAGGGAGCTTCAGCTAAATATGAAGCCTTTAATAGATTCTCTATTCGTCGAGGTAAATCCAGTTCCTGTGAAGACTGCTATGAATTTGCTTGGTATGGATGTCGGTAATTTAAGGCTTCCACTGAGCCATATGGAGGCTTCAAATATAAATTTATTAAAACAGGAGCTCGAAAATTTTGGATTTGACTTAAAATAATATTTAAACTAAACAGACAAAAGAGGATATCGACAAATATCCTCTTTTATCAATCTATTTTATTTCGAAGCTAACATCTTCC
>NZ_JBJDXL010000457.1:0-2663 GCF_051866655.1 Intestinibacter sp. | reverse complement strand
CTTTGATAGTGACATAGCCAAACTTTCTATTTGTCTAAGTAAGTAATCTTGCTTAAGCATTTTATCATCTCCTCGATTATATTTTGATATAAATATTATACACTATAAGTTAAAGATAAGTTAAAAAAATTAATAATGAACAATTATTTAAAAAATAATAATAAAATATGTGTTATAATAAATATTAATATTTTCAAAAATATATTATGAATAGAAACACAGTAAGGAGATTTAAGAAATGGGCTTTCGAGAAAATGTAAAAAATGCAAAAAGAATCGTAGTAAAGGTAGGGACATCGACTTTAACTTACGAAAATGGACAAATTAACTTAGGCAGAATTGAGAAATTAACAAGAGTTTTATCTGATGTAGTAAACTCAGGAAAAGAAGTAACTTTAGTGACATCTGGAGCAGTAGGTGTTGGAGTTGGTAAATTGAAATTGAAAGAAAAGCCCACAAATATTAGAGAAATACAAGCATTAGCATCAATTGGACAATGTGAATTAATGCACATATACAGTAAGTTTTTTGGAGAATATTCTCATATAGTAGGTCAAGTACTTTTGACTAGAGACGTAATAGAAGACGAACATATTAAAGAAAATGTATGTAATACTTTTGAACTTTTATTGAACAAGGGAATTATCCCTATAGTAAATGAAAATGACACAGTTTCAATAGATGAGCTAGAAAATATAGCGAAATTTGGTGATAATGACAACTTATCAGCTATAGTTTCTGTACTTATAAATGCAGATGTATTGATTATATTATCTGATATAGACGGTTTTTACGATAGCAATCCAAAGGAAAATGAAGATGCACAATTAATAAAACAAATTGACGAGATTACTGAGGAAATAGAAGCCTGTGCAGGTGGCGCAGGTTCAAGCTTGGGAACTGGCGGTATGGCGACTAAGGTATCTGCAGCTCAAAAGGCTACTAAAGCAGGTGTCAATTTAGTTTTGGCAAATGGAGAGGATCCAGCGATTATTTCTGAAATATTATCAGGGGAAGAAATAGGAACTTTATTTACTGCGAAAAAATAGGAGGTAGGATTTATGTTAATTTCAATGGGAAAAAAAGCAAAAGAAGCTGCTTATGAATTAGGAATAGCTTCAACTGCACAAAAGGATCAGGCTTTAACTTTTATGGCAGAGGAGCTAATAAATGCGAAGGAAGAAATAATAAAAGCAAATGAAATAGATAGACAAAATGCTATCGAAAAGGGAATATCTGATGCTTTACTTGATAGATTATCACTTGATGAAGGCAGAATAGAAGGTATGGCAAATGCTCTTTTAGATATAGTAAAATTAAAAGATCCAGTAGGTGAAGTAGTAAATATGTGGCAAATACCTAATGGACTTCAAATAGGACAAAAGAGAGTTCCAATGGGAGTTTTAGGAATAATATACGAATCAAGACCTAATGTAACAAGTGATGCTGCTGGACTTTGCTTAAAATCAGGAAATGCAGTTATACTAAAGGGCGCAAGTGATGCTATAAACTCTAATAAGGCTGTAGCAAAGGCTTTAGTTAAAGGGATAAAGAGAAGTGGATTACCAGAAGCTTGCGTACAATTAGTTGAAGATACTTCTAGAGAAACTGCCACTCAAATGATGAGACTTAACGATTATATAGACGTTTTAATTCCAAGAGGTGGAGCAGGACTTATAAAAGCAGTTGTGCAAAATGCCACAGTTCCAGTAATCGAAACAGGAACAGGAAACTGTCATATTTATGTAGATGAAAGTGCTGATTTCGAGATGGCAAAGGCTATAGTTTTAAATGCAAAGGTTCAAAGACCAGGAGTTTGCAACGCTGCAGAAAAATTATTAGTTCACGAAGCAATAGCAGATGAATTCGTTCCAATGATAGTTAAAGAATTAAGAGATAAAGGCGTTGATGTAAGAGGATGCGAAAAAACTCAAGCTATAGTAAACGATGTAAAAGTAATCGATGAACCAGAATGGGGAGTTGAATATCTAGATCTTATAATAGCTGTAAAAGTAGTAAAAGATGTCGACGAAGCTATAAAACACATAAATAAATACAATACAGGACACTCTGAGTCTATAGTTACTGAAAGCTATAGAAACAGCCAAAAATTCCTACAAAGAGTAGATGCAGCTGCTGTATATGTAAATGCTTCTACAAGATTTACTGATGGTGGAGAATTTGGATTTGGTGGAGAAATAGGTATAAGTACTCAAAAGCTTCATGCTAGAGGACCTATGGGACTTAAAGAGCTTACAACTACTAAATATATTATATTTGGCGATGGTCAAATAAGATAATTTGATTGTTTATAAAAATCAATAGATCAAAAATAGGGTGACAGTTGATGTTGCTCTATTTTCTTATTTATAAGGAATTGTAAATATACTCAACTTAGAACCATTATGAATATGTTTAATGATTTTGTGAGATTATGTATGAAATAAATTTTGTTGGGACATAATATAATCAAGAATTTACATGAAAGTAAAAAAATTCGAGATTATGTATTTTTATTATAAATTACCTAAATCAGGAAGAGGTGTATTATGTTTCGACAAGAACATTCAAGTATGTTTAGTTCTAAAAAAGTTAGATCAATGGTAAACAATTTAAATATAGATGAAATGAGTTCTTTAATAGCGTTAGCTCAAGTAAAATTAA
>NZ_JBJDXL010000456.1:0-12089 GCF_051866655.1 Intestinibacter sp. | reverse complement strand
AAGAACATATCTACAGCTATTAAGGATGGTGATATAACTGCCATGAACTTATTAGAAGAGCATAAACTAATGGACTACTATAATAGAGTTCAGAAAATGAATCAGAGAGCTGTAAACTTATCTAAACTTTACATGGTTGCAACTCAAACTGAAGGTGTTTATGATTCTTTTAAGGAAGCTAATATAGATCCTACTATAACTGCTATAGGATTACTTGGAACCGCATTTGGATTTCATAAATTAATGCAAACAAGTTTAGGTGACGTAGCCCTTAGTGGTTTAGGTCTCGATGAATTAGGATTTACTGTAAGAAATGTTACTAAGAAATTAGCAACAGAAATGAAAAAGAATTTAGGAAAACTTACAGCAGAAGTATCAGAAGAAGTAGAGAAAAAAGCAGGAAAATCCTTAGTAGGAAGAATTAAAAATTATGGAAACAAATTTACTGAACTATTTAAAGAATCGTTAAAACCCTCTACTTTAAAAACAGATATGTTAAGGGAGTCTCTAGAGGAAGTAAGCGAAGAAGGAATACAAGATATTGCGTTAATATCTTCTAGTTACTTAAATGATGCTTTAGATACTCTAGGATTCACTAACAATAACAATACTTATAAGTGGTCTGAAACTAAACCTCTAGAGAGATATATAATGGCAGCAGTTGGAGGAGCAATGGGTGCAGCTGTATTTAAAGGAATGAATAAATTTGATGATGCTATCCATGGAAGAACTTCTGTTTCAGAATTACCAAAAGATGATTTAAAAGCATTTATACAAATAGCTAACACTACTCCATTTTCTGAGGTTAAGAAAATAGTAGAAAAAGATATAAAGAAAGGAAAATTTGGATCAACTACATTATCAACTAGAATAAAATCTAGATCTGATGGATCTACCTATTTTGAAGTTACAGATAATGTAGAAGAATCTCAAAATAATATAATAGGAAATCAGATATTATCTATTTTAAATAGTATAGATAATACAATTAAATCAGAAATAGGAACTATAGATAAAAAGAATATTCTTAATTCTGCATTGGGTAGAGATTTAAGGGCATCTGATTTAGCTGATAAATCCTATCAAATAGTTGAAACTATAGCTAATGATTTTAATGATATAGTTACTGATATAGTTCATTACAAAAATAAAATAGATTCAACTCCAGATGGAAAACAACCTGATCCTAATGATGTAAAAAATTATAATGATGCCAAACAAAGATATGAAGACCTAATGAGCGGCAAAAGATCTTCAGAATATATTGAAAAAATGGCATTCCTGCTAAATAGAAGTGTTAGTAGTAGATTTGTAGATGATATAGATATTTACACATATGCTATGGCTAATAATAAAAACTATGCTACTGCTGATTCTGAAACCAAAAAAGAAATAGAAAAAGATTTTTTGGAATCTAAAAAAGACAGAACTAAAAAATTAGATGCCGGATTTAAAATATTTAAATATTTTAGGGATAAACTATCTAATGAATTATTAGATATTTCTAATAACGAACAATATAGAAAAAATAGAAAAGCGTATCAAGATAGAATAGATAAAGTCTTTACTGAAATAAAGAATTTTTTAATTCCAGAAGAAGAACAAAAGAAGTTTATAGAAAGTCTTGAAGCTCCCTATAAAACAATAGACGAGTTTATAGAAGCATATAATTTGAATCCAGAAGGAATAGAACTAACTGAAGATTTAAAGGAATTTAAAAAAGCATTATTCTTAGACGAACAACTAAAAAATTGGACAAATGGCCAAATAAATAGTAAGGTAACGGATGATAGAACTGGATTAGGAGCAGATCCTATATTGGCTATGGCTAATAATAATATCCTAATGGAATATATGCAAAGCCTTGAAGAGCTTTTATCTAACTCAGAAACTGTAGATTTAGAGATATATGATAAATTAAGAGATATTTTTGGTATCTTTAATAAGTTTAACTTCAATAATTATACTAAAGATGTTGTAGATGCAATAAAAAGTAATACAGAAGAATTTGAAATTGATGCTATTTCAGGAATTATACCTTCTAATGTAGAGCTAGACATGCCAGCCACACTTAAAACAGATGATAATGGAAATATAATGTTACATTATGAAGGATGGGATGGCGAGAAAAATGTAAGTATTGATAAAATTCTAAATGAATCTGATTTAATTACTATAGCTCAACAAACTTATTATAATTTTTCTAAAGATAAGGAAGCTATAATCAACGGAGTAATTTCTATAGATAAAGATGTTCAAAGAAATATAGAAAATAATAAATTAGCTAAATTAGTTTTCGGAACTTTACAATCTAATATAAATCCAGAAGAAATAAATATATTATTATCTGTGGATTCTAAATTAAAACAATTAGAATCTTTAAAGGATAATAACTCTCTTCATAAAATGTTATCTAACATATCCAAAGAATTAGTAGGAGAGGATTTATTTAAAATATTAAAGGATCAAAATGGAGTTATATATTCTTTATCAACATTAAGTGATTATATATTAAATAATAAAGTAACAGAAGATCAAATAAGAGCAGTAAATGCAGTATTATCTATAGCACAAAGTATAATTCATTATCAATCTGGAGAATATGTTGGTGATTCCAATTATGGAACCATGTTAGATATGATAAATAGGGCACGTATACATTCAGGACTTGATGAATTAGCCACTATAAATGATCCAGAAGTAATAGAGAAAGATTTAAACATGTTATCTGAAACATTTGAATATCTATTACAATTAAGTGCTCAAAATACTGTTAGTAAGACCGATGAAAGTAATCTTACAATGGGAAGAACTACATTAGCTCTTATTACTTTATTAAGTAACACTAAACAAAGTTTATTAAAATTTGGAGGAACTCCTATTTTAGTAAATGGAGAAAACTTTTTTGATTTTGATATATCAAAATATATTGATAAACTATCTAATCTAAAAGACTTTAAAGATCTTAAAGTTCTGAAAGAATTAGACGAGATATGGATGGAAATCCAACATTATTATTTTGAAAAATTTAATAAGCTAAGTGAAGAAGATAAAGATGATTTAATAAGAAATCTAGCACAAGGAAAATCAGAAAATAGTAATGGTCTAGACTATTTAAAAAATGAGGAAACTATTCTTAATAGAAATACTACTATTGATGATATAGGGGCTGAAATGTTGGGAAACATTATTGTATCTATGTTAGCAGTAGATCAATCTTCAGTAAAATCTTCTTTTTTAAAGATGTTAGAGGAAAGTCCTTATGCCCCATTCTTCTCTCAATACTTAGCTGTTACTATGAATGTCGCATTTAATGCAAATTCAGAATTAATTAATAAATTTAATAGATACAAAAATGAACTAAATCCGTTTGAAGGAAGTTCCTATACTCCAAATGTAGTAGTAAATAATGGAGATCCTGGAACTGGAAAAACAACAGCAACTGCATTCTTTACAAAGAAAATGCTAGAAAATGATAATATAGATTTTATAGTTGCTGCTCCAGAAAGTTCTCAAGCAAATAAATTTGCCAAATTATTAGAAGTAAATAAAGGATATAACAAAGAAGAATTATTTAATTTATTATTAACTGATAAAGGCAAAGATTCTTTAAAAGAGCCGAAAAATAAGCAAGAAGCACACAGATATGCCGAAAATACTAATTTTAGTGAATTATATAAGGTCCCTGGAAAAAAGACTATAATTTTTATAGATGAATACACACATTTTAGCTCTAGAGAATTTGACTTGCTCTCTAGAATACCAAATATAGAAATACATGCTTTTGGTGATCCTAAACAAGAAGGATTCTTATTATCAGATGGAACAGCAAGTATATTATCTGGATATGTATTTACTACCCCAACTTTATTAATGTCTGTAAGATCGGATAATGGACATAAATCTGATAATATGAATATTCTATCAAATATTCTTAGATCTACTAATAAGAAAGTAAATGATAGTATAATTAATAAATCTCTTATTAATTTAAAGAAAGATCAAGAATTTCTAAAAAAACTAAAACTTAAATACTATGAAAATATTGATTCTGGAGAGTTACAAGGAGAGAAAATAGTTGATAATATACAATTAGTAAAAAATCAATTAGAACAAATTTGCTCAAATCTAAAAGAAGGAGAACAAATAGTACTTATTACTGATAAAGAAGTTTCTTCAGAATCTGGAAAAATATTTGAAGATTTACAAAATAAATATGGGCCAGAGAAGGTTATAACTAAAAATGCAAATAATGTTCAGGGATCTGAATATAAATATGCTGTAGTAGATGTAACTTACACTAAGGCAAACAACGCTGATGCAGCTATTTTTAATAATCAATTCTTGAGTTCTATTAAAGCATTTTATACTCACATTAGTAGATCTATTAAAGGAACAATTATAATTTCAAAGAATAATAACCTACTTGTACCAAGTAGTGAAAAAATCAGCTATCCTAGTAAGGCTGATTTAAAACAAGAAGACATAGATAAATATAAAGGAACTGTATTAGAAGTATATAATCATGGAGAAGAGAGCACTCCTTCAACTATAAGTAACTCTACAACTACACAAACGGAAGAATCTAAAGATATAGAAAAAATAGCTAAAGAATTAGAAGACAAAGAAAAAGAAAATTCAAAAAATGATTCTCCTATAAATCTATATTTCGCTTCCACTAGAGTAGGACTAAAAAGAGAAAATGGAAAATTCTTAGTAAGACAAGGAATTAATGAAGACTTAAATGGCGTGCTTTCTGGAGAATATACAGATCCTAAAGATATATTTATAACACAAGAATATAAAACATGGAGATTAATAAAGCAGTATCTCCTTACAAAAGATAAATCTAAATTAAGAAATACCTTTACTGGAAGTGCAGCACAAATAAGTAAATTTGATAAATTTGTTAAAGTTACTAATTCTAAGGATACTAATGACTTCTTTAATAAATTAGATGCAGCTACATTATCTTTAAAGGTATCAAAAACTGATCAAGCTGTTGATTATCAATTAGCAGAATTAGATTATAATAGAACTGACAAAAATTTTGCTAGAATAGTAGCTAGAATAGATATAGGTAATGGAGAATATTATGAAATTACCTTGGCAGATTTAAATATAGAATCTAAAGCTAATAAGGAATTAAAAGATATATTATCTAATGACTATGCAGATCCAGCATACTTCAATATAGATATAAATGATATACAATTTAGAGGATTTAAATTTTCTAACGAAAAAAACACATATGGAATATCTTTAGAACAAATAAAACTACATTATCCTGAACTATTTATATCCAGTGTATTCTATCATAAAGATGGAACAAGAAAAGGAATGCCATATGTTTTAGTATCTGATGATCCAACTGTTTCTTCTGATATAGAAGCAATAGATGCCTTTGGAGATCTTTATAAAGTGTCAATAGTTGAATTAGATCCAGTAAACTATACTTATGACGATTTTATTTCAAAAGCTAAGATATTATTCCAAAACAAACACAACTCTAAACTGGATTATTTTAAGGTAAGGAAATTAATCCCTGAAATGTTTGGAGCTAGATTACTTTCTGCATTAGCTATAGCTAGAAACATTATTTATGATGATCAAAAGATAAAAGAATATAATGATAGTATAGACAAATACAATCAAGATGCAGAGAAATTTAATAATGAAGCTAAGAATAATGGAGGATCATTATTTAAAGTAATAAAGAGAAAAATAGAAAAAGAAGACATAGAAAATCTTAAAGAATACTTAACTAATGAACTTTCATCTATAATTAATATTATTAGTAATATTAAAGGTTTGACAGTAAGACCTGGAACAAAGGATTTGAATAATATAATAAATCAGTTAAAAAATAAATTATCAAATTATTCAAACCTAAAAAATATTGCCACTGATATAGATATATTTCCAGAAATATCAATAAACCACAACAAAGTATTAAAAGCAGCACTGTCAGAAATTAAAAATAAAACTGCATTTGAGGTATTAAATGATTTAAAATCTCCAAGTGGGGAATTTTATACAAATCATAAAAATGGAAAAAGTTTTAAAACTCTTGCAGAATCAAAGCACAATGGAAAGAATTTATATGAAATTATAGAAGATATACAAGAAGCTTTAAATAAATTAAACTATGATATTCATGGATTAGATGCTTCTGATATTATTCCATTATTAACTAATAATGTGTTGGTATCTTTCTCGAAAGATTTAAAAGTAGTATACTCTCTTTTAGTAGAAGGAGACACAGACCTTCTTAAATTAGTTATGGAGGTTTCTGGAATGTTTGATGACGGGATAATGTCTAAAGGTAGGGATATTACCAAATCACTAAAAGAAACTAAAGGCTTGATTCCGGCAGCTTTAAAACATAACCAAGTATATACTATTCATCAACTTCTTCCTAGAAGGGCAAATTTAAATAGAACATCTTTTACACAAAGTAATATCTCTGTTAATACTCAGACTATTTCATTGGAAGATAGAATAGACTCTATACTAAACAATTATACTAATAGTATAACTCATAGTCTTATTGATACTTTAAAGAATGATATATTAACTTCCGTAAACAGTAATTCTTCTAATGAAGAAATAAAAAATAGTATAGAGGATATTATAAATAGTAGTAAATTACATAAATATCATAAAGCAACTCTATCCAACACAGGGGAGCTGGTAATAGAAAGATTAAAATTTAATTCAAATGGAAAAGTAGAAGTAGAAATAATAAATTTTAATTACATTTCTGATTTAGAAAGGATTCTTGGAGATGAAATAGAAGGATTAGAAAATAATTATGATGGAAATACTAAAATTTCCTTTAAAAAAGAAGGAAATGACTATAGAATAGTTACCGATGTAGATACAGAATTTATACTTACTGAGGATATAAATGGGTACTCTTTAGAAAATAAATCTATAAATAATTCTACTCCATCTGAAGAGGGAGTAATAATTACTCAGAAACCTCAGCCTAATCCGGTAGCTCAAGAAAAGATTTTATCTTTAGAGGATTTTGAAAAAATTAAATCAGATTTTAATTCTCTATTAAACAGCCAAGGCTATAGCGAAATAGATCTTACTTACTCTGAACTAAATAATAGAAAGTTGGAAGACTTTTTAAGGGAGCAAGGTGAAAATAGTAACATAGATAAAGATACATTAAATCAAGTTATAGATGATGTAATGGATCTTTTAGAGGATGATAGTTTAAAAACTTGTACAATAAAAATACAATAAAAAATGAATTGTGGAATAAACAAAAGTGATGTATTGAAAGCATGGATGAAGTATAAAGGTTTTGATAAAACTTCATTAAGTCTTATGATAGTTGATTTGAAAAAATCCTCTGGAATAAGTTATTTCAATCCACTGGAATTAAATGAAGCTGAAGCAAAAAGTAGTAATGCTGATTTTCAAACTATTTTGGATTTTATTTTTTCTAGAGGAAAAATGACAATATCTAAAGAAAAACAACCAGAATATGCAAAATATATATTAGAAGAGTGGAATAAGAGTCAAGAAGACTCTTATTCCCTTGAAGATAATAGTAAAAAGATTACAGAGGAATTAGAAGAGATTCCTAGTATTAAATTAGGATTATCTAATATATTTGTAAATCCTACAGCTGTTACCAAATTTAGAGGATATACTAAAGCTAGTATTATTGCTGCTACTGTAATGAATAATGGAAATGAAGTAGTCAGCAACAGAGAACTAAATAAGTCCTTAATGAATCTTCAAAACAGGATTGGAAGGAATTTAGCTAGACTGGTTGGTTTGGATGAGAAAGATATATATAATGGAAATATATTTGATAGAGTTTATTACGATAAATTAGTAAGAGCTGCAAGAGCCTTTATAAATCCATTTTTGAAAGATGGAAAATTGAATCCAGAGTTAGGAAATAATAGAACTGATTTTTATGATTATATATTATTAACTCAATTTGATGATATTATAGAACTATATATTCCCAATATTAGAATATTACCTTCTTTAAAAGGGAATAAAAATATTCCTTCTGGAGTCTATAAATATGGATTTAATAACGGCAATAATATTGTATGGGGACAAGGAGATTCTATTGTTAATGATGATATAGATAAACATACAAATAATGCCGTTAAGAACTATATTACATCACTAAGAGAAATTAATAGGAATAATGTATATACAGGAAATCAAATATTATTTAGAGACTTTAACGCTTTAGTAGGAGTTATTTTAAATTCTAAAACAGAAAATTTAAAGGACTTGAGATCTAAACCTAGTGAAGCAATTCCTAAAATATTTGATGAAATAAATAATAATATTGATGAATTTCTATCTGGAGAAAATAAATGTTTAAGAAATACCTTCCATACTATTTATAAAAATATTTTTGATAAAAATAGTTATTCTAGTTTATTAGCAACCAATAGAAGAAGTAACAAGATTTCTAAAAATGATTTATATTACATGATATGTAATCATTTTAATAAAAGTACCACTATGGATTATTATAGAATGGCATATGAATTAAATCCTGATTATAATTCAAGCAAAAAAGGATCTAAAAGAGGATGGTATACTACTAAAATGCTTACATCTAGCAATTATGATAATGCAGCATATAATATCAAATCTAGACTTACTATACTACCTGTTATTAGTAGTGATTATTCTAGAATAAGAGATAAATATAAAGTTAAATTTGGTAAGAAAAATAATACTATATTAGATATATCTTTTACTATAGGAAATGATACTATTATATTAAAGTTAGACGGAACAAAATCTTTAGTAGATGAGAAATTATTAGATAATATAGGATCTAATCAATTGTATACAGATTTCTTTAATGAAGTATTTGGGCAAAATTATAATACTTCTTTTTATAAGGAAATGAAAGATTACAATATTAACAATGTAGAATCTAATACAAATGGATTACAAGCATTATTCAAATTAGCATCCAATGTATTTTTATCTAACGAGTTAGGATTTGATGAAAAATCTAATATATCTAGTAAAATATCTAGTTATATATCAGATTCATCTAACTGGTATAATGATAACTTAAATTGCATTGATCCTACTAAATTGGGATCAGTAAGAGATGCAGTAGATTTATTAGCTTATGGTATCTCATATTTAAATAAAGATTTTACTAAGAGTTATGTTACTTTAAGTAATGGTGCCCACATGCCTAGATTTGGATTATCCTCTTTAAACGCAAGTGATAATTATTTGTTTGATAATATAGATATTAATGAATCTTCCCCATTCTATTATAATTTATTGTTTAATAATAGAACTTTTAGGGATAAAATGAAAAATGTCTATAAAACGGAGGTAATTAATAGAGATGGGACGGCTAAGCAAATCTCTGAAATGAAAACAGAGGAACTTATTTATAATGCTTTAGTATCAGAATATTTTTCTGGAAATGATGAATTTTATATAATCCAACCTGCTGTATATGCTGATAAAACTAAGATTCAGTCTAAAATGATTGATGCAAAAACAAAGTTTGAATTTGTATATATGGATGAGGATGGAAATATAAATAGTATAAACAAATCCTTTTCTGAAATGACTTTAGATGATCTGTATAATTTACATTATGGAACTATAAGACCTCAAATTAAAAAATTAAGAGAAAATATAGAAAAGGATTATAAAACATTATTTTCTGTTTTACATGAATTATATCCTAGTAAATATTCTGCAACTATTCCAAATACTTACGAAGAATTTATTCCACTATTAAATAAGTTAACTGAAGATGAACTATATAATGGATTAAAAGCAATACAAGTCAGAAATCCTAACGGAAATTTTACATTTGTTGATCAAATTCACTATGTAAATAATAAAGGAAAATTTGAAGCTAATAATCTTCTTCAATATTATTTTAAAAGATATATTACTAATAGTAAAGAAGAATATAATAATAAAAATAAATTAGAAGAAAAATGGTTTGCAGAATCTATTAGACAGTTTGGAGTAAGACTTGATTTAATGTTTTCTGATGGATCTATTAATTATGCTATTCAGGATAGAGTAGACAAAGTAAAAGATCAAGATCAAAAAGATTATATTAAATCTAAAGCAGGGATAGATATATCAGCTACATATGAAGAATTATGGGTTGATAAAGATACTCAAACTTTAATTCCCTACTTAATAATCGAAGATGGAAAATTATATTATGATGAAAATATAGATTTGACATCTGATAATATAATTGTAGTACTCAATCCAGAATTAGCTAGATATAAGGCTATTGATAATCTTGTTAGTGACAATTATAATTTAGCTACTGTAGGACTTCCGTTCGCTCATCCTTCTAAAGTAAAGGCATCAGAACTAACTGCCTCTGGCATAAAAGCAGAAGAAGCAGCTAGAACTACTGCATTTACTAAAAGACAAGTTATAGATGGAGGTACTGGACATAATCTTATACTTAATAAATTAGACGGAGTCCCTAATAGAATTAGAATATCATGTATAGAAGATTTGTCTGAATTAACTGCTAGTATATCTGGAAATACAGGAAAAGCTGATATAGCTGATGGTGCATTAAGAGTGTCTCCATTCTTTCATCATTGGTTTGCTAATTCTAGTCCAGAATTACAGCATAGTACAACATTTGAAAAGCCTTTAGGATACTTTCAATTGTCAGACTATCTTACATCTTCTCTGTGGAAATGTGCATCATTTGCCATTACTAATGAGTGTATAAGAAATTCTATTACTAGTAAAATTAATGGAGAAGCTTTATTAAAACTTATGACAGATAAGGAATGGCCTATAGAAAAATTAGATTTATCTAAGGTTGTTAATCCTCTTTTACTAAATGATGTATATTTCTGTAATCCAAATGAAGATTTAAATACTCATTATCAAGTAAAATCAATAAAACATTTAGGAAATAATAACTATACTGTTGAATATAGTACTTATGATAATGATGGAAATAAATTAAAGGATATAGTACAAAAACAGGTATCTATAAATAGTAATTATGATTTATGGAAATTATTTGGAGGAGCATACTCTGAATCCAGAATTAACGGAAGATTTGTTTTTGATGAGAAATCTACTGAGTTAGTAGCTACTGTTGGTAATAAAGTTACAGTAACAGATAAAGATATTCCTAGTAATATTCCAGAGGAATGGATAATTCAAAATGGAAGTATAAGAATATTTCAGCCCATGAAGTATTCTGATATTCAATATTTAAATAATACTTCTGGAGTAAAGGTTGGAGTTACTAATGTTAATCCCTCTTCGTTCTATCATAGACCTGTTACTGACAGAATAAGTAAAGGAGAACTAGTGTTTGCACATTCTACTACAGGAAAGTCTTTTGCAAGCAAAATGGGCTACAATATTATAGATTTTGATACTCAATACTCAAAGGAATTAAAAGAAGCAAAAAATGAATTGGCTTTAACTGGAGATCAAAATGTATATATTAACAAACTTATTTCTTTTTTAAATACAGCTGTAAATTCTGGAAAAACTGTATTATTTTCAAATGTTGAATTATTAGATGCTATATCTAATAGTGACTCTTTTAATGTTTCAAAAATATTAACGTTAAACAACGAAGAATATACAAAAAGATATTTAGAAAGAGAGGGAACTTTAGAAACTGCTACTTCTAAAGATTTAATAGATTCAACTATTAATAAGTATTTAGAATCTCATGAAAAAACTAAATTAATAGATTCTTCTAATGGATACATTCAGGATTATTTAGATTCTCCGTTATTATATTCTAGTGTAGATCTTTCTTATCTTATCATTCAATTAACAGCAGACCATGAAGTAGATAATGCAACTGTGTCTGAAATGACTCAGGTAATTTCAGCTATGGAACAAAAAGCAGAAACTCATGACATTGCTATGAAAATGTATGAAAGTATTGGATCATTTATTTCAGCAAAACTTAGACTTTATGATAAATGGGATATTAATACAGAAGCAGGCAAAACGAAATTGAATACAATATTAGGTAAAACTTTATGTAGAATCTTTAAAAATGATGATGAAGCTATTAATTTAGCTACAGCCATAAT
>NZ_JBJDXL010000455.1:0-12145 GCF_051866655.1 Intestinibacter sp. | reverse complement strand
AATAAGCAAGGAAATAACTAAGGTAGAAGATAACCCAATGATTGTGACAGGCTATCAGCTTCTTATAGGTGGCGCTATACTTATAGTATTAGGACTTATAGGCGGTGGCAGACTTCATTTTTCATCTATTAATGCCACACTACTATTTTTATATTTAGCATCACTGTCATCTATAGCATTTAGCCTTTGGACTACACTATTTAAATACAATCCAGTGGGAAAAATATCTGTATTTAATTTCCTAACACCTATATTTGGAACTATATTGTCAGCAGTTATTTTATCTGAAGATGTATTTAAATTGAAAAATTTAGTAGCATTGCTTCTAGTGTGTCTGGGAATTTACATCGTAAATAAAACTAATGATGCCAAAAATTAAAAGAGGCTGTTTTTTAACAGCCCCTTTTTTAGTCATTAATAAGTATGGGATTAAATAATTTTCTTAAATTTTAAATAGATACAATATCTTTAAACTTTTTCAAAATACTTTCAATAAGCTTATCTTCTTCATAAAGATATTTGAGCATCATATCGTATTCAGATTTCAGATCATTAGAATTATAACTCGTTTCATTTGCTTCTAGTTGCTCTATTTTTTCTTTAATTTGTACTTCTCTTTCTTTTATTATTGCGTATATTTTTACTTTTTCAACTTCTGTAAATCTATTCATAGTTATAACTCCTTTCTCAAAATTTTATCTTATCCCTTCATTATTTATTCGACAATAGTAATATAATACCTCTAAAATTGTTAAATTTTTTTAACAAAATTATAACAAATATAAAATTCTACAAAGCCAAATAAATTTAACTTGATTTATTTTCATAAAAAAGGTATTCTATTTTAAGGTAGAAAAAAATAATAGGAGAGTGATGAAAATGGACGCTAGTCCCTTGTACCTATCGTCGATTAATTTTTCACTTAGCTATCTATAAATAGACTACTTATTTTTTTATAGAATTTAGTCATTTATAGATATATAAGTGTACTAAATATATAACTGAATAAGGAAGTGTTATTTTGATAAGATATTATAAAACTATTGAAGGCAAATTAGAAAAGCTAAATTTATACGAAGACGGATGTTGGGTGAATTTAGTCGAACCTAATAACGAAGAAATCGGAGAATTATCTGATATTCTAGATTTAGATATAGACAGTATAAATGCCGCTCTAGATGCAGAAGAACGCTCTAGAATTGATGTAGAGGATAATCACATACTAATTCTTATAGATATACCTATAGATGAAAGTGACTCCTCTTCAGCCCATTATTCAACTATTCCGTTGGGAATTATTTTGATGGATGAATGTATTATTACTGTCTGTACAGCTCAAAGTAAGCTTTTAAACGACTTTATAGTAGGTCATATCAAGGAGTTTTTTACATTTAAAAAGACTCGCTTTATTCTTCAAATTTTATACAAAAATGCTACGTACTATCTACTGTACCTAAGAAGAATAAATAAAATGACTATCGAAATAGAACGTGAAATCCACGACTCTATGAAAAATAAAGAGCTTTTACAACTTCTAGAATTAGAAAAATCTTTAATATATTTTTCAACGTCATTAAAGGCAATTGAGCTTGTGCTTCAAAAATTACTTAGAACATCTGCAATAAAAAAGTATCCTGAAGATGAGGATCTACTTGAAGATGTAATTATCGAAAATAAACAGGCACTTGAAATGGCAACTATATACGGTGATATTTTGAGCAGAATCATGGATGCCTTTAGTGCAATTATAAATAACAACCAAAATAATGTTATGCAATTTTTAACAGTTGTTACATTTATTTTCTCTATCCCTACAATCGTAGCTGGATTCTTTGGAATGAATGTAATAAACATACCTTTTGAAAATGAACCTTATGGATTTTGGATTATACTTTTAATTACGACAGTATTTTGTTTAGTCCTTACACTTCTTTTATCAAAAAACAAATTGCTATGATTATTTGAAATTAAAAAGGAGCTCTTCGCTCCTTTTTTAATTTATCAATTTTTTAATGCTAAATTTTATCCTATTTATATCCATTATCTGTTTCAACTAACATCTTGTCTATTCTGCTTTCGTACATTTGATCTAAATTTTCTTCTATTTCTAGTATATAATTTGGAATGTATTCCTCTTCCTCATCTTTTTGTTCTTTTATTTCTTCAAATTTAGGTATTAAAAAGCTATCTACATTTAATTTAAACTCCGGTATGCTATCGTATATATCTTTGCTGTTGAACACACCTTCATCTGCTAAGGATTTATACATTAGTCTTCCCTTTTTAAGGTAAAGACCTGCTAGCATATATTCTGAGTCCTTATTTCCAAGCTCAACACCTTTGATAAAATATTTCTTAGCCATCTCATCATCATCTAGCTTTAGACTTATTTGACCTAAGTTGAATATAGATTCGACTAAGCCTTGATTTTTTGATTTTTCATACCAATACTTAGCATTAGTGTGATCACCGTAGTAATTTTCATAAATAAGTCCTACCATATGCTGAGCATATGCGTTGTTTTCATTGGCACATATATCTAGCATTTTTTTGCTGTCTTCGTAATTTCCTTCATTGTAATATATTCTTCCTAGATGTAATTTGGCGTTTAGATGATTTTCCTGTGCTGCTAATAGATAATATTTCTTAGCCTCCTCTAAGCTGTTTAAATCCTCGTATATAAGGCCTAGCTTATAGCTAGATTCTATATCCTTATTATTAGAAGCCTTTTTATACCATAAAATAGCTTCTTCTATATTTTCTGCCTCAAAATATATATCGGCAAGTTTCTTTTGACAAGTTACACAGGTTGAATTTTTCATATAATAAGATATAGCCATTTGATAATTTTTAGTCTGATAATATAGATCTCCTAAATTTTCTATCGCAACCTTACATCCATCTGCTATTGCCTCTTCATAGTATTTTATAGCTTTTTCGTAATTTTTTTCTTCAAAGTAAAGCCCAGCAAAATTATTTTTAGCATCTACCATAGAATCATTTGAAGCTAAATCATAGTACATTTTCGCACTTTCAATTTCATTTTGTCTGTTATACAAATTTCCAAGTCTAAGCTTAGATAAAGTGTGATTTGACTCTATCGCCTTTACATAATAATCTATTGCATCTTCATAGAAATTTTTCTCATCGTATAAATACGCCAATCTGTACTGAGATTTTACATGGTTTTTATCTGCACTTTTTTTGTAATATCTCTCGGCTTCATCTCTGTGGTCGTTGAGTTCCATATATAAGCCTAAATTATAGCATCCCTTTTCGTATCCACTTCTATATAATTGCTTATATAAGCTCACAGCTTCCTTTTCCATTCCATTTTTCATATATAAAATCGCCAAATTAAATCTACACTCATCATTTCCCAATATATGACCTTTTTTGTAGTATTCAATCGCGTCTTCTTCTCTATCTAATGCAATATACAGATTTCCTAGGTTGAAACATGCAATTCCAGAATTTCCATTCGCAGCTGTCTTTAACCATTTTTCTGATCTTTGAAAATCCCTCAATTTAAAATGCACAACTCCCAAATTATTTTGACATCTTAAATCTCCATTTAACGCCTGCTTTTCGTACCAGTAAAGCGCATATTCATAGCCTTCTATATTGTAATACATATTTCCCAAGTCATAGGCTGCATCATCCTTGCCGTTTTTATAAGATAGAGAGAACCATTTTTCTGCCTCTACATATTGTTTTTTTTCTAAATAAAGCTCCCCTAATCTATACTGTGCTTTTACATGGTTTTGATTTCCAGCAATTATGTAAGATTGTATAGCTTGATCCTTTTTGCCTATTTTTTCAAGCATATTTCCCTTACTATACGCCAATACTGCTTCTGTAGGCACATCTTTACTCTTTTTCTTTATAGAAAACTTACTCATTTTTATTTCTTCTCCTATTTTGTATTTCCTTTATATATTTTATTCTTAAATTAATTTTTTTGATTTTCTCAGTATAAACTACTGCTATAACACATTATATACCAAAATAGCACATATTTAGTTTTAAAACTCAAAATTTAATAAAAATGTAATCATTTAAATTTTGTAGAGCTTTCTATCCATATAGGTAATAATATAAAAGCAGTAAGTCTACTACTTTTCCATAGCTTTTAGTTCCTTCCTTTACCCTATTTGATTTTAAGTAGAGATTATTTACATTATCCGATACTTCATTTACTTTACCTTGGTATTTTTCCCAAAACTTAGAGTAATCATTTATATCCTTTAATACTTCATCGTCTATATTTTTAGTAAGCGATACAAACTCGTGGTAATCTACCTTGCTGAGAGCCGATGCAGTATATCTTAGCGCCATAAAATACCCTGAGTAGTTTACATATGGATTTTCATTTTCTATACAGGCTATATAAGCTAAAAAATTTGCATCGCTTTCATTCCCGTATCCCCTTTGATGAGACATCTCGTGCAAAACAGTAAACGGTATACTTATTAAAGGTTGATTAGTATTTATATTAGCTTCACCTGTAAACGGAGAATATATGCCTGTTATATTTGTATAAGAAAACCATCTTGAACTGAGTATTGTTTTCGCCTTTGAATATCCTCCCAATTTATTTAAACTCAAAAGCTCTACATTATCGTATCCATTTTCTAATTCTGAAATAATATTTTTTATGTCTCGACTATTATTTTCAGGCCCAGTATTTGAGCTATCTACTATTTTTCTAGTCTCGTTACATTTTTCTATTAAAAACTCATATAAATCTGCTAAATCATCTTGATCAAAGCTCAATTCTGAAATATCCTTATCATTTAATTCACTGTATTCTTCTTTAATACTATCCTCCAAGCTTACCCTATTATAGTTTACTCCCCACAACAAAATAAATAGAAAATATATCAAACACGCACAAGCCAAATAATTAAGTAAAACATTTTTTAAACTCTTAAAAAAAATCCTTCTATCCTTAAAAGCTCTGTAAATTAAATACATTACAGATAAGACTACAGATATCGAAAATAAATATATCATTATTTCAAAGCACGAAAAATCGAAAATAGAACTTATCTTGCTTAAAAGCTTAACTATATAGACATCTATACCTCTAGAATAATAAGTCTCCACAAAATAACTATATTTTGCAGATATATATTTTATAAATATGGAAATAATAAAAAGTATATAACATATCTTCCTAAATTTTTTCATACTACACCTCCAATTTTATTATATCATCAAACATTGCTTTCATATTCAAAGTCAAAATAAAGCTTTTATAGAATTAAAATAATATTTATGTTAAAATTAAAAAAAAGATGGTAGGTGAATTTATGAAGGACATAAAAATTAAACTGACAAGAGACAAATACAACTTTAGATTCAAGCAATACGAAGGAATGTACTTTCATGGGGAGGTCAAATCCGACAATATGGTCAAATATAAAATAACTAAAGACGAAGCAGGTACAGAGCTAAAAGAATTTGGAAATACACATATAAAAGACAACATGGTATTCGTTCCACAAATCGATGCATATATCGACTTAAAAAAATAGAGGGAATTTCCCTCTATTTTATCAATTGCACAAAGAATAGTACGACTACCATAACTAATGCTAGCTTGAATACTACTCCTGATAAAAATTTAAATAATTTTATACCTACGCCCAATAGGACAATAAAAATCGCTATTTTAAATAATAAATCTATAGTCATTTCATTTCCTCCATATCTCAATAAACTACTCGATCGATATACAATATTATCATATTCATTAATAATATAATACATGAAAATTATGTACTTAGATTTAAATAAAAATAACAGTTTTTTAAAAATTTATTACAAAAAACTGAAATTTAAAGCAATATATTTTCCATAATTTTTCACTTGCCTTTCAAAATAATATTATTATAAAATAATTCTGCTACTTAGAGTAAGCTCCATGTCAACAAAATAATTTTAATAAATTTTTTTAACACATACTATTATTCTAAAATTAGAAAAATATTAAAAACTAAACTTAAGGAGTAAACTATGCAAAACAACAATTTTAAAAGCTATTTACTTTCTAAATGTCTAATCGGATATGGATTAGTAAATGGTATAATCAACGCTATAATATTTTATTTTATGGAGAGAGGTCATTTAGATAAGGTCTTTGAAGCAAAAGATATAATAAGTGATTTTGCCTTTACGACATTTTTATTAGGTGCACTACTAGCTATTATAGTAATCCCTATGATAGCTAAAGACATGGAAAAAGGTAAATTCAAAGCAGATAATCGTACACATAAAATAGAACAATACTTACCCGACCATATACTACTTATTTCTTTAGTTGTCGGATTAATTGCCTGTTTTATATCTGTAGCATTATCGGCTGTAGTAGTATATCTATTCAAGGTTAGCCCGCTTAATGTCACTCAAATGATGATATTTAAAGGCGTAATATGTTCCTTAGCTGGAGCAATATCAGGATACCTTTGTATAATAAAGGTAGCTTATAGAAAATAACTTATTAAAAAAAAATGACCTTATTTCAGGTCATTTTTTTATACAAGTTTTTCAAAAATTCGTTGTTCTTCAACTTCTAATTTTTTTATTCTATTATTTATCTCTTTATTATAAGAATCTATCCATTCATCACTAGAAAGATTGCTCTCTAGATAATAAGGATATCTTCTCTTCATACAGATTACTTCATTTTCAAGTAATAAAATATTATTTTTTAAATCAGATATATCGTAATTTTTGATTTTCTTAGTTTTCAAGTTTTTCAATAAAGTTAAAGTAGAATCGTCGTAATTTAAATAAGCTTTTTTTGCCTTTTCCCATAGCGCATCGTTCTTTAGATTATAAATATCAGGATGCATAACAGAAACTACATCGAAAAATAAAGAATCAACTAAATCCTTTTTCTCCTCATTTTTTGCTCTCATTTCTAGTATTTCCTTTGAAGCTTCACATTTTTTCTCTAATTCACGAATTTGCTTAGTTAACAGCTCTGTTTTTACATCTACATTTTTTTCTATATTTCTTATTTCTTTTTCCCTTTTCAATCCAAAATAATTTTCATGTATATCCTGTTTTATTTTTAATATTTTTATATTTTTATTGTGGTTTAATTCTTCTATCATCAAGTGTCCGAAATGAAATAAATATCTTGACTCTATATAAGGACCTTCCCTCATTATCAATCTATTTTTTTCAAATAATAATTTAATGTATTTATTTAAAAGGATATCATATTCATTGTTCTTGTTCATATAAAACCTTCCCCCTTAAAAGTTTCTATTTTTTATTTTATGAAAATAAAACTTCTAATGATAGTTAAATACTATTATTTATTAAATAGTAAATACTACATTTTGTTAAAAAACCTCTCTTTTAGTTTACATTATTTTACAGTTTTCTCATCATATATTTATATTATTATTTGTCATAAAATATTTTTATGACTGTTTTATTTAATAAAAAATCCTGTAAATCTTTACTATCGATTTACAGGATTTTTTATTAAATAACTTCAAGCCATTTTTTTACTTCTGCGTATATATCTTGTTCTTTTAAAATTGCAGATATAATTGCATATCCATCTGGATCGAATGGTTTTAATTTTCCTACATTATCTAAATTAATCCCACCTATTAATACAAATGGTAAGTCGACCTTTTGTTTTATCTCTTCTAGAGTTTCAAAAGATACGCTCTTTGCATCTAATTTAGTGCTTGTAGAAAACATAGTTCCTATTCCTAAGTAATCTGCACCGTCTTCTTTTGCCCTTTGAGCTTCTTCTAGTGTTCTAGCTGAAACACCTAGGATTTTGTCTTCTCCTATTAATTTTCTAGCACTTTTGGCATCTATGTCGCTTTGTCCTACATGAACACCATCTGCATCACATAAAAGTGCTATATCTATTCTGTCGTTTATTATAAATTTTACACCGTATTTTCTAGTAAGTTCTCTTAGCTTAAGAGCCTTTTCTAAAAACGCTCCTCCATCTACGTCTTTTTCACGAAGCTGAAGCATAGTTGTGCCTGCTTTTAATCCATCTTCAATACATTTATAAAAATCTCGACCTTCTAGTATATTTGAGTCTGTTATCAAATACATTTTTAGATCTTTTTTTAAACTTTCTCTATTTACCATAATTTCCTCCATTAAATTCAATTATGCGCTGATTTGATTGTTTTTATTAGCTTCTTTTTTAATTTTTTCTATAGGCAGTATAGTAGCTACTATTGAACTTAATAATCCTTCTACTCCTTCACTAGAGAAATTGTATATTATTGAATATAACCATGGTCCCATATTAAATCCTTTAGCATATGCAGAGAAATATACTACTCCTGATATTACATGTACCCAACATTTCAAAAATACTACAATTAAACAACCTAAGAATATTTTCTTTCTAGAATTACTTCCAAGTATTCCACTAACCCCTAAAATCATAGGTGGTATTATATAATCTAAGAATAATTGTATTGGATGTATTATATACCCTCCAAATAAACTTAAAACTCCTGCTATTAAACCTGCTGTCATACCTTCAACTGGACTATATATAAGTCCTATTAAAAGTATTGGTAATGATGGCAATAAGCTTATACCTCCACCTTGTGGATATTGTATAAATGTTATCTTTCCAAGTATAAATGATAGTCCTGAAAACATAGCTATAACTACCATTTTTTTGACAGTTAATTTAAAGCCTCTAAGTTTTATTAAATATAAAACTAACGGTATGAAGCAAATTATTACAAATATATAATTAATATTCATAAATACTCTCCTCTCTTATTCTCCTCTATAGGCCATATTCCAAAATTCTAACTCGTACATACTAGCTCTTACAAATATATCTTTTAATTGTTCTTTTCTTTCATCGCTTAAATCATTGCAAATTTCATTCGTAAAATCTATCCATTCATTTGTACATTTTGAATATTCATCGCCTGCATAAGTTTCTATCCAGCTCTTATAGAAATTTCCTTCTAGTTTGTCTTTATACTTTTCTTTTAATTTAAGTCCTATATAGCCATAGCTCCATGTACAAGGTAAAACTCCTGCAACTATATCTTCTACAGTTCCTGTAAGTGATATTGACTTCATATAGCTTGTATAACTTTCATTAGTTAAATTAAGCTTATACTTGTATTCTATTTCATCTATATTTTCTCCAAAATCGTCTCTCAAGTACATGATGTGGTTTGCAGTTTCATTTTCTATACTTCCAGCAATACCTTCATTAAACATTTTTAGTTCTTTTAAATTTCTACTTTTTACACACGCCATAGCGTATACTTTTGCGTATTCTATTAAATACAAGTAATCTTGGATCAAATATTTTCTAAATTTTTCTTTATCTAAAGTTCCTTCTCCAATTTCCTTTAAAAAAGGATGTTCTAGATATTTATCCCATATTTCTTTACTATTTTCGTATAAGTAATCTGTAAATAACATCAGGCTCTCCTTATAATTTAAATATTTTGCTATAAACACGTAACTTAAAACCAAGCTACGTGTTTTTAATCAATCTTATAATTCTACTCTTGCATATTTTTCAAAAGTGTCAACATCTAGAGAATCTATTTGGTCGAATAAATAAGTTTTAAAAGTTCCAACAGCAGGATTTGTAGCATCTGCTAATTCTCCACTTAAGCTCATAGATAATGTTCCCATAAATGCAGCTTCTATTGGTTTATCTGTGCAAGGTAAGAAGCTTCCTATTAAACTAGAAGACATACAGCCTGTTCCAGTTATCTTTTTAAGCTTTGCACTTCCGTTGAATATTTTATATACTTTTTCTCCGTCGCTTACTAGGTCAGTTATACCTGAAGCTACTACTACACAGTTTAATTTCTTAGCAACAGCCTTTACTATGTCTGATGCATCAGAGCCGTCGTCAAAAGAATCGACCCCTTTTCCTGCTACATCTAATCCACCTATAAATTTGATTTCAGATATATTACCGCGAACTACAGTAAACTGAACTTCATTTAATAATTTATTAGTAAGCTCAGTTCTAGCTTTGCTCGCAAATACACCAACTGGATCTAGCACTACTGGTTTGTTGAATTTATTTGCAGCCTTTCCTGCTTTTACAAATAAATCTAAATATGGTGAGTTCATAGTTCCTATATTTATAACTACTGCACTTGCTACTGAAACCATATCCTCTACTTCTTCATATGAGAAACTCATAAGAGGACTAGCACCTATTGCTAAAGTCATATTTGCACAATCTGTTATTGTTACGTTGTTAGTATAGTGAAGCACTAATGGATTTAATTCTTTTACTTTGTTTATTAATTCGTACATTTTTATCTCTCCTAATTCCCTTTTATTTTTATTGTATTTTATATTTAGTCTCTATCTTCATCTTCAAATTTATAGAAATGGTTTACAGGTCCCACACCATGTCCTATATCAAAGCTATGTTTAATAGCTTCTGTTATATATTCCTTGCTAAGTCTAACTGCTTCTACTACATCGTAGCCTAATGCTAGATGAGCAGTTATTGCAGAAGATATTGTACAACCTGTTCCATGTGTGTTTTTCTTGTTTATTCTTGGGCAAGAAAATACTTCAAATACATCTTCTCCCATAAGCACATCTACTGCATCTCCATCTAGATGTCCACCCTTCATAAGAACGTACTTAGGTCCTAGTTCAAGTATTTTTTTACCTGCTTTTTTCATATCTTCAACACCGTCTATCTTCATTCCAGTTATTTCTTCCGCTTCTGGAACATTTGGTGTTATTAAATAAGCCATTGGAATTAAGTATTTAATTAAATTTTCCTTAGCTTCTGGTCTAAGTAGTGAATAACCACTTTTAGATATCATAACTGGGTCTACTACTAAAATCTCTGGTTTGTATTTTTTTAAGTTTTCTACTATTTCTAAAATAATTTCAGGGCTTGAAACCATACCTATTTTAACTCCCTTAGGTGGGATATCTTCAAATACGGCCTTCATTTGTCCTTTAATTATTCCCTTGCTAAGCTCTTCTACATCGAATACCCCTTCTGTATTTTGAGCAGTTATAGCAGTTATAACACTCATTCCATAAGTTCCTATAGCACTAAATGTCTTTAAATCTGCTTGAACTCCTGCTCCTCCTGAAGAGTCAGAGCCTGCTATTGTCAATGTTGGAATCTTGTAATTTCTCATCTCTACCTCCTAAATAAATAAAAAAGCTGTACCCATATAGGTACAGCATACTTTTCTATAAAATATCATATTGTATGCTTTCCTACGCTGGTATTATCCAGATCAGGTTTGAGGGTCAGTAAAACTTCTCAGCCAATGGCTCCCCTAGCAATATTATTTTAATCATATATTTAGATTAGTCTTTATTCAATTATTTGTCAATACAATATAAATTTTTTAATCCATGATTTTCATTTTCCCTCTGAAAGCCTTGAACTTCAAAACCTTCAACTTCTTTTAATTTTCTTAAAAAATCCTCTGGATTTTCGATTATATCGAGCTTTTGTCTCCTTGTTTTAGATTTTATTTTGTATTCTAATTTCATAGCATCGCTTTTAGTTTTACATAAGAAATAAATTTCTAGTTTTAAAAAGCCTTTAGCTCTTGTATATTTAGAATTAATTCCATTTTTATGCTCTTTAATTCTCCTATTCATATCAGTCGTATAGCCTGTGTATAGAGAATTATCCTTGCATCTAATTATATACGTATAACAACACATATTCCCTCCGCATTTCTCATACTCGATATTTATAAATTTCATTTGTAACTTATTTTATATTATTACGAAAAAATTTACAATTTATAAATTGATCAAAAAATAACTAGACGTATTAATACTCTCAAACGTCTAGCTATTTTTATTTAAAACTTATTTTTCTATCTCAATGGCATCTACTGGACAACTCTCAGCAGCTTCCATTGCCTCGTCTTTGCAGTCCTCAGGAACCTCTGATTCTATAGCATGTGCATATCCTTCATCAGTAAGCTCAAACACCTCAGGACATATAGATGGACACAATCCGCACCCTATACAAGTATCTCTATCAACTCTCGCTTTCATATAAAACCTCCATAAATTATTATATTTACACATATTATTTGTAAAATAAAAATAATTAATTCATAAAGATGTTTTTTCTCTAAAAAAATTAGACTAC
>NZ_JBJDXL010000454.1:0-2686 GCF_051866655.1 Intestinibacter sp. | reverse complement strand
TAGAAATAAAATTTATAACTCTACCAAAAAATTTATCAGAAAATATCAAAAAGGTATTAGCTCTGGAAAACTTACAGCTGAAAAATTTGCAGAAAATATCTATGCTAACAGAATATTATCCAACATCCTAGATGAATCAATTTTAAATCAAGCTGATTTCCAAAACTCATATCTAAATTATATAAATACTCTGATGAAAAATCAAAACGAAAACTTTAAAAGCTATATAAATTCTAAACACAATAAAAATAATATTAAATCGACTGTTTCATTACAAATAAAATTAAAAAAAATCCTAAAAAATAGCGACTATTTACTAAATATTCCCATTCAATACTTAAATGCAAATGATATCGAAGCCATAATAAAATATATTGAAACAGGTCAAATAGATATTGGCAATGAAAAAATCTACAAATACATCGATAAAATCCATTTTAATTGAACTTATATATTTGTAGAAAATAAGAAAACATATATCTTATTTTCTACAAATCAATCCTCTATCCTAATGCCTTTTCTAGTTTAGATAAATGCTTTATTGGATAGTACTTTAGCAACTCTCTAAATTGCTCGATAGTAAGGCCCTGAGTAGTTGTATAAATGCGAATTTTCTCATCTAAATCAGCATTTATAAAGTCATTTTTTATTTTTTCAAAATCTACTGCCATGACGCCACTTCCTCTTATATAAATTTTAATTTACATAATCAAAAATAATTATATATGTAAATCTTCAAATTTATTTTAACCAATAAATGCATCTTTATTCATCAATAAACTACTAAAGTGGTAAACCCATTTTATAAATGAGCTTACCACTTTTTATCTAATAATATTTTAATCGTATTTTATTTATTTTTGAACTTTTCCTGACATTTGTTGTTCTGCCATTTCAACTAATTTTTTAGTCATGTATCCACCTACATAACCGTTTTGTCTAGCGGTTAAATTTCCTTTATCAACTTGTTGATAGTCAGACATTCCTAATTCATTAGCTATTTCTAATTTCATTTGATTTAATGCTTGTTTAGCTTCTGGGACTACTGTTCTGTTATTGTTATTATTATTTGACATATTTAATACCTCTTTTCTATTAATTTTGTTACTTGGTAGTATTATATGAATTATAAAATTTATAATACATACAATTTATGACAAATTTCTTAATAGCTGGCACTAAAATAATATCAAATTCAAACACAAAATTTTTAATAAATTAACAGTTCATTGCAGCCAAATACGCTGTAGAAAAAGCTATTTGAAGGTTAAATCCACCTGTATATGCATCTACATCTATTACTTCTCCAGCAAAGAACAACCCTGAAATTAATTTCGATTCCATAGTGCTAGAATTTATTTCACTCGTCTTAACTCCTCCTGAAGTTATTATAGCTTCTTCAATAGGTCTATAATTTTTAACAGTAAACGTCATATTTTTTATTAAATGCACTAAATTTTTTCTATTTTCCTTAGAAATTTGATTTACCTTCATATAAGGATCTATTCCGCTCAATTCTACAATTACTGGAATTAACTTTTTAGGTAGCAAATCATTTAGAGAGTTTTCAAAGTTTTTATTTGAGTACTTTTGAAAATCCCTTTGTATCCTCTTATCTAATTTCTCCTCATCTAAAACAGGCTTCAAATCTAAAACTATTCTGTAGTTATCCTTAGACATATCTCCCATACGGCAACTTGCTGATTTTATAATAGGACCATCTATTCCGTATTTTGTAAATTCCATCTCTCCAAAATCCTCATATATCTTTTTATTTTTGCTATTGTAAACATCAATTTTTACATTTCTAAGAGATAGCTTTTCTAAGTCCTTTACATAGCTTTCAGCTACTTCGAGACCTATAAGAGATGGCTTTGGAGCAACTATAGTATGTCCTAAGCTTTTAGCAAATCTATATCCGTCTCCAGTAGAGCCAGTCCTTGGATAGCTGACTCCACCTGTTGCAACAATTACGCTATCACATTCAATTTCCTTTTTATCAGAAAGTACGACCTTAGTTACCTTTTTATTTTCTGCTATTATTTTTTCTACCTTTGAGTTTAGCAAAACCTCTACATTTTTGGCATTTCTCATTTGGTTTTCCAAAGCCCTTACAACATCTGAAGCCTTATCACTTACAGGAAAAACCCTCTTTCCTCTCTCTGTCTTAGTCTCAACTCCTAAATTATTAAACATATCTACAACCTGATCGTTGGTAAATGTATAAAATGCGCTATATAAAAACTTGCCATTTGTAGGTACATTTTCTATTAGCTCCTCTATATCGCAATCATTTGTTATATTACATCTACCCTTACCTGTTATGGCTAATTTTCGTCCACATCTCTTTTGCTTTTCAAGTACTGTAACTTTAAATCCTCTATCAGAAGCCACCTTTGCAGCTAACATACCGCTAGCTCCAGCTCCTATAATCACTACTTTTTTCAAAAAATCATCCTCTCAAAATTATTTTAATCTAAATTGCACACTTTAAATAAAAAAGGCACTCCTGCCACGCCCCAAAGCGCAATCAAAGTATATCTTATATAATCCACAATCCATAAAATAGGCTCGCTCGTATTATTTCCAAATATCATAACTGATAAATATTTCAATAAAGCATATACAGCCCCTAAAGTAATTATCCCAATTACAAATCTCAATACTCTAGTCTTCATACTAGTTT
>NZ_JBJDXL010000453.1:0-2695 GCF_051866655.1 Intestinibacter sp. | reverse complement strand
AACTGGTGTATAATGGTTAAGACTATAAAAATTGTAAAATCTGATTCTAAGTGGCATCTTGAATTTGAAGGAAAGACTTTTCCAATTAAAGAGAGTGACTCTTGGATTATGGATTTACTTAAGCCGACCGATAACCAGACTTGTATAATAACAGATGCTTCAAGTGATGGAGCTGTCTGTTATTTTGTAAAGAGTTTTGGTGTTCTTAGAGTATACTCCTTTCCTGATGAAGTTCTAAGAATAGAATCTGATGTTAACATCATTTTCTTTAGAGCATTACAAAACGATGTAAAGTATTACTTAATACCAATACAATGAACAGAGTTGTTATAACGGGAATAGGAATATACTCTTGCTTAGGAACTAATAAGCAAGAAGTTTTATCTTCCTTATCAAAAGGTAGCTGTGGGCTATCTAGGGATGAGGAGAGACTAGAACATGGATTTCGATCTCCTTTAACTGGGAAACTTCCCTCCCCTAATATTCCAAAACCTTTAAGAAGGTTCATGTCACGGGGAGTAGAATATCTTTACACAGCTGCTAAGGAGGCTCTAGAAGATGCTGGGGATGTAGGAAGATGTGGGGTGATAATAGGAAACGATAGTAGTGCTAAGGCTATGTTAGACGCATTTCTATGCTTTCTGAATTTTAGAGACACCTCTAAATTGGGACCTACTCACGTTATAAAAACTCTATCTTCTAATCCTACAGCAGTACTAACCTCTCTTCTTCCTTTAAGGGGAGTATCCTTCTCTATAGGAGGAGCTTGTGCTTCTGGAGGACATGCTATAGGAGTTGCCTATAACCTCATAAAAGGAGGAGTAGAGGAGAGCATTTTGTGTGGAGGGTGCCAAGAAGTTAATGAAGCTTCTGTATTCTCCTTTGATGCTCTTGGAAACTTCTCCACAGCGGAAGACCCAAGTACTGCCGTTAGGCCATTTGATAACTCTAGATGTGGGCTAGTTCCAAGTGGAGGAGGAGCTTGTTTAGTATTAGAAAGTCTCACACACGCTACTCTTAGAGGAGCAAGAATCTATGGAGAAATCATAGGCTATGGAGCTAATTCTTCTGGAAGTCTTGCAGCTAGCACGGTAGAGTCCGAAGTAGAGTGCATGAAGCTTGCTCTAGGAGATCTTTCTTATGATAAGATAGACTTAGTAAGTGCACACGCTACTGGTACTCAGCAGGGAGATGCTGTAGAAGCAGAAGCTATCCTACAAGTATTTCCTCATCTTCCTTATGTTATAGCTACTAAGGCTATGACTGGGCACGAGATGTGGATGGCAGGAGCAAGCGAGCTTATATATGCTATACTGGCATCCAAGGCTAAGTTTATTCCTCCTAACATAAATACTAAGGATTACTCTCTTAATCTAAACATCAAGAGGAACTTAGTACCAGAGGAGACTTCAGAATTTATTCTTAGTAATTCTTTTGGATTAGGAGGAACTAATAGTTCAATTGTAGTAAAAGTAAATTATGGAGAGGAATGACTTAATTAGGGACATGATCGAGTATATTAACTCTGATCTTGGATACCCTGTAGAACTGGATGAGGCTAGTAGCCTATCGGAAGATGTTGGATTAGATAGTCTAGACGCTACAGACCTTATTAGTTATATGGAGAGAAAATATGACTTTAAGGTAGAGGACTCTGAATTATCTATACTAAAAGAAAGTATAGGAGATATAGTAGATTTTATCCTTAACCGACTTAAGAATGAATCACAAAATATATCTTAAGGTTGTAAAAGGACGATGGTATATCTCACTGGGCAAGAAGGGGTATAAATCTACTTTTGCTCTAGATGAGGCTCTTTCGGAGTGGATTCATGACAGCTCAGCAACTATTACATTTACTTCCGAAAAGACTCCAGATACAGTTCTCAAGATAGTAATGAGAACTGAGAATGAGAAGCCCGTGATGGATATATATAATCCTGAAACTAATCAATTAATAAAGTCTATAAGTCAATGTCCTAAAATATTCTCAGATTATTCCATAGATAATGAATTCTTCATTAACTACAACTCGGAATGGTAATAGAGGAAAAGGACTTTCGACTAACTCCAGTAAATGACTCTTCCGTCAGCTTTGACCTAGAGTTGTTATATAAAGTACAACCAAGAGGAAAAGAGGCTAGAATGGAATTTAAGAACGTAGCCTATGGAATAGGACTTGCCCATGCTGTAAATAGGATTGCTCATTATAGAGTAAGCCAAAAGCATCAGGATGAAGCCATTACATTACTCACGTACTTTAAGGAGTTTAAAGAAGAATTAGATTCACTTAAAGCCTTATGCGGAATTTAAATATTAAGCAATTAAGGAATTCTCTAGATTGTTTATGCCGATTTTTAGATGACGTCTACCGTGTTAATAGCGGTGGATGTTGCTTAATAGCTTACCTCATTGCTGCTAATCTAGATAGACTAGGAGTGAAGTATAGCCTCATTGTCTACAATGACAGTAAAAAATGTACCTCTGGTATAACTAGAGAAGTAACTAGCATGTCTAAAGCATCTGATCCTGTTAATTCTATTACTGGAAAGAATACCTGTTGGCACTATGCCTTAAGGATTTATCGAGGAGGGTATATTAACAATGATTGCGTTAGTACGTGTGATCTAGAGTATCGAGTACGTGGAATATATTCAGAAAATATTAAATGGATATATGATACAGGTTGTTGGAA
>NZ_JBJDXL010000452.1:0-2702 GCF_051866655.1 Intestinibacter sp. | reverse complement strand
TTATAACCTTTTCTTATGCTTCAGCTTCAGCTTTTTTTCCAACTTCGTGTCTTCTTGGATTAAGTTGTTTAGAATAATCTTTTGGTGCTCTAACTTCTTTCATGTTATCTAATTGACCTAAAGCTTTAAGTCTTTCATAGATTAATACCCATGCACAATCGTTGTCAGGGCTAACTTCACATTTACCATTTTTAGCTCCACCACAAGCACCGTTTACTAAACCTTTAGCACACATAGTTACTGGGCATATACCACCAGTCCATCCAAGTTCACATTCTCCACAAGCTTTACAAGCTTCTTCGAATTTACCAACTCTTTCAACTTCACCGATGAATAGAGTATCGTTTGCTGGATAAACAGGTATATTTTGTTTTTTAACGTTTTTCATTATTGTTTGAGTACCGTCGCCACATGCCATAGATACTACAGCATCAGCTTCTTTAAGAGCATCTTTAACTGCTTTTAATTCTTTTTTACCTAAAAGTAAATTACATGCTGTTGGTATTATTACAGATCCTGTAACTTCTATTCCATTAGCAGCTAGAGTTTCTTTCATTTCTGCTATTTCAGGTTCTCCACCAACTTTACATGCAGAAGCACAGTCACCACAACCTACTAAAACTACTTTTTTAGCGCCTTTTAAGTAACCTAATAATTCTTCTATTGGTTTTTTTTCAGAAACTACCATACGATTTTACCCCCAATTTGTATTTTAGTATATACAATTAATTATATTATTTATTATTTTGTTGTTTACAAGCTTTTATAACGTGTTTAGCTAGTATAGAAGAAGTAACTGATCCAACACCTGCTGGAACTGGAGTTACCATAGATACTTTATCTAATACTGCATCTGTATCAACGTCACCACAGATTCCGCCACCTTCTGGTTTAGCGTTTATACCAACATCTATAACTACTGCACCTTCTTTAACGTAATCAGCGTTAACCATTCTAGCTCTACCAACACCTGCTACTAAAACGTCAGCTTCAGCACAAACAGCTGGTAAATCTTTAGTTTTTGAATGGCATATAGTAACTGTAGCATTTTCACCTAATAATAACATTGCAGCTGGTTTACCAACAACCATAGATCTACCTAAAACTACTACGTTAGCTCCTTTTAGAGGTACATTGTAGTGTTTTAATATTTCTACAACTGCAGTTGGTGTACATGGAGGGAATCCAGTTTTGTCACCTTCCATAAGTTTAGCTGTATTTAAAGGACTGAAGCAGTCTATATCTTTTTCTGCTGCTATAACATGTTTGATAACTTCTTCATCTATTCCTTCTGGTAATGGTCTAAATGTTAATATACCATTTACAGAAGCATCATTATTTAATTTTTCTAATGCTGCTATATATTCATCTTGAGTTGTTCCTTCTGGTAGTTCAGTAACTTGTGTAGCGATACCTATAGTTTCACATCTTTTTAAGGCACCTTTTTCATAAGAAAGGTCATTAGGTTTTGCTCCAACTCTTAATATAGCTAATTTTGGTTGTATACCTTCTTTAACTAGAGCTTCACATTCTACTTTTAATTGTTCACTTAGTGCATCTCCAACTGGTTTACCTTTAATTATTTCTCCCATTTTAAAACGCCCCCTAATTCAAAAAATTTTATTTTACTAGTTATATATTTCCATATACTATAATTATACACATTTTTTAGTGAATATTGTATATAATTATAAGTATTTGTTAAAAAATTATTAAAAATAATACATCATTTTACAATTATAAATAATTTTTTATTTTTATTTAATTTTTTTGTTTTAAAATTTTAATTTTTCTCTTTTAAATTTATATCGTATATTTTATTTTCAAATTATATTTGATTTTTAATTATTTGATATTATATGAATAATTGCTATCTCATTGCAGCTATTACTTTGTCATATACTGCATCACAAATTGCTACACCGTCTTTAACTAAAGCATCACATTTTTCATCTAAAGCTTTAGCATATTCTTTGTCTTTCATTAATTCAACATTTATTATTACATTAAGTTGAGCAGATAATATAGCAGCTCTTAAAGATTGAACTCCACAACCTACATCACTTATAGCAAGTTTTGATCCTTTATCTACTAATTCTTCATGTAATTTTATACTTTCATGGCAAAGTTCAACTATTTTAAAAGGAACTTCACATGCTAATTTTAAGCATCTTTCTAATTCTACATCTTTAGCAGCTTTTTCTTCATCTGTACCAGCTGGTAAACCGTATGCTTGAGAAAGCGGGAAAAATCCCTCAGCATCTTTATCAATCATTTCTAATAATTGATCTTGTAAGCCTTTTGCTTTTTTCAATATAGCTTGTATATCATCTTCGTATTGTGCATATTTTTTCTTTCCTGATGTTAAGTAGCAAACCATGCTACCTAAAGCCATACCAACAGCACCAACTAATGCAGCTGCTCCTCCACCACCTGGAACTGGTGCTTTAGAACCTAATACGTCTACAAAACCTATACAACTTTTTTCAGCTATCTTTTCCATAGGTATATCTCCTTTTTATCTCATTTTTTCATTGAAGATAGTGTGCATAAGCACACTATCTTCTTTAAAATTATTTATTTTGCCATTTTATATGTATCAAGTTATTACTTTTTACACATTATATATAAATTAAATTTATCGTTTATCCCTAGAATAATCCAGATATTACTCCGTTTTCATCAACGTCGATCTTTTCAGC
>NZ_JBJDXL010000451.1:0-2708 GCF_051866655.1 Intestinibacter sp. | reverse complement strand
CTGAAATACAGGTGCAATTCACTCATAGACTATTTCCTATAGATATCATTGCTTCGGCAAGCTTTGTGGCATCTTCTATAGTGTGCATAAATGCACCTTCTCCGTATTTTACATCTAGTAAAATAGTATCTGAGCCACATGCCAATTTCTTGGACATTATAGAAGATGCTATTAGAGGAATTGATTCAACTGTTCCTGTTACATCTCTTAGTGCGTATAATTTCTTATCTGCTGGGACTAGGTCTCCTGTTTGTCCTATGATGGAAATTCCTATTTCTTGAACTTGTTTTTTGAACTGTTCCTCAGTTAAGAAACAATTGAAACCCTCTATAGATTCTAATTTATCCAAAGTTCCCCCAGTGTGCCCTAGACCGCGCCCTGACATTTTAGCGACCTTTAGTCCACATGCTGCCACCATTGGTCCTAGAGCCATAGATGTTTTATCGCCTACTCCACCTGTTGAGTGTTTGTCTGCCTTGATACCTTCTATAGAAGATAAATCCAAAACATCGCCACTATACATCATAGCCTTGGCAAGATATGAAGTTTCTCTCTCATTCATGCCATTTAGTACTATAGCCATTAATAATGAGCTTATTTGATAGTCAGGAATAGATCCATCTACAACCCCGTCTATGAAAAATTGAATTTCTTCATCAGTTAGTTCTTCTTTGTATCTTTTTTTGTGTATTATATCTACAAAACGCATAACTATTTCCCCTTTATTTTAATATCCTTGTGCCTGCTTTCCTTGGATTAATTTAATAGCTGAGCTAGTTCCTATTCTATCACAGCCCTCACTTATAAACATATCTAGGTCTGATATACTTTTAACTCCACCTGCTGCTTTTATTTTTACGTTTGATCCTATGTGTTGTTTAAATAGTCTTATGTCCTCTATAGTCGCACCAACTGTACCGAAGCCTGTAGATGTCTTTATATAGTCGGCATTTGCTTCTGTGACTGATTTGCACATAGCTATTTTTTCTTCTTCAGTTAGGTAGCATGTTTCTATTATAACCTTTAGTATTTTGTCTCCTACTGCTTGTTTTAATGCTTTGATTTCTGCTGTTACCTTGTCGTAATCTCCATTTTTGACGTCTGATATGTTAATTACCATGTCAATTTCGTTTGCTCCGTCTTCTATAGCCTGCTTAGCTTCTAGAACTTTAGCCTCTGTAGTCGAATATCCTAGAGGAAAGCCTACCACTGTACATATATTTACACTGTCACCGTATTTTTCCTTGATACGTGATATATAGCATGCTGGGATGCAAACTGATGCTGTCTTGTAGTGTATTGCTTCATCACATATCTTTTGGATATCCTCCCACGTAGCTGTCGGCTTTAATAATGTATGATCAACGTGTTTTAATAATATCGATATATCCATTTTAGTTTCCTCACTTCTATTATATATTTATAAACTATATTAACTCATTTAATACAGATTCACCTATGGTATTTTTTGGCATGTCTAGATTGAAATTATCCGCAACAGTCGCACCGATTGTCGCAAATGATTGTTTTTCTCCTAAAACTCCACTACCACTCATAGCCGGTGAATAAGCTAAAAATGGAACATATTCACGAGTATGGTCAGTTCCAGTATAGGTTGGATCGTTGCCGTGGTCTGCAGTTATTATAAGTAAATCGTCTTGTGATAATTTTTCTATAACTTTTCCTAGATTTACGTCGAATTTTTCAAGCTCCTCAGCGTATCCAGCTGGATTTCTTCTGTGACCCCAAAGCGCATCAAAATCAACTAAATTCACAAAGCATAATCCCTTGAAATCTCTATCCATTATTTCTAATGTCTGCTCCATTCCATGAACAGATGACTTAGACTTGTTAGATTCAGTTATTCCTTCTCCATCAAATATATCGTTTATTTTTCCAACTGATATAACATCATATCCATTGTCCTTTAATACGTTTAAAACTGTTCTTCCATATGGCTTTAATGCATAGTCGTGTCTATGGCTTGTTCTGACAAAATGACCCTTGCCCTCTCCAATATAAGGTCTCGCAATAACTCTACCTACCTTGTACTCATCTCTAAGAGTCAGCTCTCTAGCTATTTCACAGCATCTATAAAGCTCGTCTAGCCCAAAAGTTTCCTCATGACCACATATCTGTAAAACAGAATCTGCTGAAGTGTAGACTATCATATCTCCTGTTTTCATCTGATGCTCGCCTAGCTCGTCTAATATAACTGTCCCACTTGCACTCTTGTTTCCGACGATACCATGGCCTGTCTTTTCAGATAATTCATCTAGTAATTCCTGTGGAAATCCTGTATCTGTGAAAGTCTTAAAAGGTGTAGTTATATAAAGTCCCATCATCTCCCAGTGACCTGTCATCGTATCCTTGCCGACGCTTGATTCCTTTAGCTTCATTTGGTAGCCTAGAGGCTTGTCGATTTTATCCACGTGTTTTATAGGATGCAAATTAGCCAATCCTAATCTCTGCAAATTCGGTATATTCAACGAATCTACTGAATCTGCAATATGTCCTAGAGTATCTACTGAGATATCTCCGTATTTTTTAGAAGTGTCATCTTCTCCTATTCCTAGAGAATCTATTACTATAACAAATATTCTATTATATTTTTTCATCGCTTTTTCCTCTCTAAAATAAATTTCTATACTTATATTTTAATCTTCTTTTATATTTTTTACGCTATATATTTTCAAAAATTATAAGTT
>NZ_JBJDXL010000450.1:0-2719 GCF_051866655.1 Intestinibacter sp. | reverse complement strand
ATAGAATAACATTTACACTTAAACAATAATGGCATTTAAATATACTGGTGATGCCGCACTAGGTGTTGGCTTAACCGTCGAAACTGCAAAACCTTTGGATAATAGAACAGTAGTCGCCAATTTATCAGAACTATATTCTATTCCTGAGAAATATGCTTATCAAGGTATGACTGTTTCAAACATAGACAATGGTAATATTTATATGCTACTTGATAAGTCGAAGATTAAACAAAAAGAGGGTTGGAAAGCTTCTTATGAATCTATTTAGATAATACAATGTACAGAAGCAGAATATAAGTAGTGGAAAGATAACACTACTGATGATTTTAAACCTATAGATGAAAGTTTAGATTATTTACATGCTGAATCATATTATTATATATATGAAGATAGTATGGAAGATGATTAGTTCTATCTTTCTGCAGCATGGGGTAAGAATATAGAAGATTAGCTAAAAGAGAAAGCATTAAATACCACTGTAGTATCCATTAGATAGGATTTAGATAAATTATCTTCTGATTTAGATAATTATTCCACATCTGAAGAAATTGCGGGAATCTATGTTCCAAAATCTGATTTAGACTTAGAAAATACAGAATCATTTCTATCAACTACGTTAGCTAATTACTATACTAGAACAGAATCTGATGAACTATTTGTTACTAAAGAAAGTCTTAGAGGAGAAGGTATAGAAGGGGACGATTTTGTATTTGTAACTAAGGCTTAGTATGATGCTGATTAGTAGACTATACAAGAAGAACTTTCTAAGACTATTAAAGTTGATGAAGAAGGAGTTTTGGAGAGTCTAGTTACTAAACAAATAAAATCTCCAGATGGCTTAGTAGTTAATGTATAGTCTGATGGATTATATATTAATGATGATAAATTAGCTATTTAGTCAGAAATTCCTAATCTTATTACATTAACAGAAACTGAATATCTTGAATTAGTAGAAAATGATTAGATATAGGAAGATACATATTATTATGTATATGATGTAACTAATGATGCAAAGGTATATATAACTAAAGAGTATCTTGACCTTAATTATCATACAACAAATTAGTATCAATCATGGGCTGCAACTAATTATTATAATAAATCTTATGTAGATTTAACATTTGCAACCATTGCTTAGCTGAGTGTTTATTATACTAAAGAAGAAATAGGCTAGTTATTTTTAACTAAAGAAGAGGCTTCTAGTACTTATGCAACATAGCAATCAGTTACTGATTTATCTACTAATTTAACTGAGAATTATGTAACTAAAGAAAGTCTTCGTGGTGGATTAGAAGGTGATGACGATTTTGTATTCGTAACATAGTCTAAATATACAGCTGATTAGGAAGCAAATGCTTAGGAATATACTACTTAGAAATTAAACACAGAAGAAATAGCATTAGGGGATTCTGTAATTACGTCAGAGAATGGTAAAGTATTATCTAGTGGTGAAGAGATTTCTCTAGTTAAAGATGTTCCCAAACTAATGTGTATTTCAGAAACCGAGTATGAAGCTTTGCCCATAAAGAATGAAGACACTTATTACTACACCTATAGTGATAAAGATTTACAGGACACTGGGTATGTAAGAAGTGAATTCTTATATGAAAAATTCTATACTAAGACAGAAGTTACTGAATTGATTAATTAGGCTATTGCCTCATTATAGGAATAGATTAACTAGTTACAGACACAGATTGATAATTCTAAAACAGTTGATGATAACGAAACAATGATACTATGAGTACAATATATATAGAAGGACAATATAAAAATACAGAAAAGAAATCTGGGGATTATGTAACTAAAAAAGATTTTGAGGAAGCTGTTGAAGATATTACAGCTAAAATAGAAGGAATAGATCATGAAGTAGTAAATGAGACATTAATAGTACAATAATATGGCATCTATAAAAGCTATACAAGTTGGACAAACAGTATATGACCTAAAAGCAACTTATGATAGATAGGGAAATGTAATAGATGAAACATTTGCAAAGATAGAAAATATTCCTACTAAAACATCTTAGTTAACTAATGATTCTAATTATTTAACTGAGCATTAGGATATTTCTGGTTTAGCAACTAAGGAGGAATTAAATAGTAAGGTCGATAAGGTAGAAGGATCTGGGTTAATTTCAGATAGTAAGATATTAGCTTATGATAACCATTTATCTAATACTTCTAATCCACATAGTGTAACTAAAGCTTAGATTGGATTAGAGAACGTAGATAATACTTCAGATTTATCAAAACCAATTTCTACTGCAACTTAGGAAGCCCTAGATACTAAAGTTGATAAAGAATTAGGTAAATAGTTATCTACTGAAAATTATTCTACTGCAGAGAAGGAAAAATTAGCTGGAATAGAGGAAAATGCTAACAATTATTCCCATCCAGAAACGCATGAAGCAAGTATAATTACATAGGATAGTACTCATAGATTTGTTTCTGATGCAGAAAAAACTACTTGGAATAATAAGGCAGAAACTACTACAGCTACTACTAGTTCTAATGGATTAATGAGTAGTTCCGATAAATCAAAATTAGACGGAATAGAGGAGAATGCTAATAACTATTCTCACCCAACTACTTCTGGAAATAAGCATATTCCAACTGGTGGTTCTGATGGGTAGTTACTATCTTATTTAGAAGATGGAACAGCACAATGGTCTGATTCTACTTCTAAGCTCGATTCTAGATTTACAGAATTAAATACA
>NZ_JBJDXL010000449.1:0-2720 GCF_051866655.1 Intestinibacter sp. | reverse complement strand
AAAATAGTAAATCCTTTGAGAGGAAAAGAAGGCGTAAAATTATTAAATTACGAGGCTGATAAAAATTACAATAGATTAGTAGTTACAGTAATAGGAGAACCAGAAAAAGTTAAAAATGCAGTATTTGAAGCAATAGGTGTGGCAAGAGATGTAATAGATATGAACACTCACAAGGGTCAACATTCTAGATTTGGAGCAACTGATGTATGCCCATTTATACCTATAAAGGGAATGGATATGGATGATGCTGTGAAGGTTGCAAATGAACTTGGAGAAATGGTGGCAAAGGAATATGAAATCCCAGTATTTTTATATGAATGTGCTGCTACTAAGCCTGAAAGAGAAAATTTAGCTACAGTTAGAAAAGGCGAATATGAAGGATTAGACGAAAAATTAAAGGATCCTAACTGGATGCCAGATTACGGTCAAGCTAAAAAACACCCTACAGCAGGTGCTATAGCTATAGGAGCTAGAAGACCACTTATAGCTTATAACATAAATCTAGACACTACTAATATAGAAATAGCTTCAAAAATAGCTAAGACAATTAGACATTCAAACGGCGGATATAGATATATAAAAGCAGGTCCAGTTGAAGTTCCAGAAAGAAATATGACTCAAGTTACAATGAATTTAACAGACTACACTAAGACTAGTATGTACAGAGCTTTTGAAGCAGTAAAAATGGAGGCTAGAAGATACGGTGTAAATGTAACTGGAAGTGAAGTTGTAGGATTATGCCCAATGGAGGCACTTGTAGATGTTGCAGCTTATTATTTAGGACTTGAAGATTTTACACTTGATAAAGTCTTAGAAACTAGTTTGATGGAATAAGGAGAATACGATGAAGGCTGATTTTATTTTAAAAAATATTGGAAAGCTAGTTACAATGAAGGGGAGCTCTTCTTTTAGAATAAAGGAAGAGATGAATAATATAGAAATACTTGAAAATGCTTATATAGCAGTAAAGGATGGAAAAGTACTAAAAGTAGGTGTTGGAAGCGAATTTGAAAATTTAGTAGGTGAAGATACTAAAATCGACGATGCAGAGGGACTTTTAGTCACTCCTGGACTTATAGATTCACATACCCATTTAGTTCACGGAGGTTCTAGAGAAAATGAATTCTCTATGAAGTTAAATGGAGTTCCATACATCGAAATTTTAAATAACGGTGGTGGAATTTTAAGCACTGTAAAATCTACAAAGGAAGCATCTAAAGAAGCTTTATATGAAAAAGCTAAAAAGAGCTTAGATAGAATGCTAGAATTCGGTGTTACAACAGTAGAAGAAAAAAGCGGTTATGGACTAGAATTAGAAACAGAAATAAAACAACTAGAAGTAGGTAAAATGCTAGAGGAAAATCATCCTGTAGATTTAGTACATACTTTTTTAGGGGCTCATGCAGTTCCAGTTGAATATAAGGAAAATCACAAGCCTTATATAGATATATTGGTCGATGAAATGATGCCTAAGGTAAAGGAAATGGGTCTAGCAGAATTCTGTGATGTATTCTGTGAAGAAGGTGTATTTACAATAGAAGAAAGTGAATATATACTTCAAAAGGCAAAAGAAATGGGATACAAATTAAAAATACATGCCGATGAAATAGAATCACTAGGTGGGGCAGAATTGGCAGCTAAATTAGGCTGTGTATCAGCAGATCACCTTATGGCAGCTAGCGATGAAGGCATCAAAATGATGGCTCAAAACAAAGTCGTAGCAAATATACTTCCTGCAACTTCTTTTAATTTAAATAAAACTTATGCAGATTGCAGAAAGATGATAGACATGGGTGCAATAGTTAGCTTATCAAGTGACTACAATCCAGGAAGCTGTCCAAGTGAAAACCTACAGCTTGTAATGCAATTAGGCTGTCTACATCTTAAGATGACTCCTAATGAGGTTTTAACTGCAGTTACAATAAATGCAGCATGTGCAGTAGATAGAGCAGATGAAATAGGTTCTATAGAAGTAGGTAAAAAAGCCGATTTTGTAGTATTCGACGCACCAAATGTGGAATACTTAATGTACCATTTTGGAATAAATCACACTAAACGAGTTTACAAGGATGGAAAACTAGTAGTAGATGATAAGGTTGTAGTTTATAATAAATAGTAAAAAATAAATTTTTATACAGGGGAGAAATAAATATGAAATTAATAGATATGACTGTAACAGATTTTGCTAATGAAGTAGATTCAAATTCTCCAGCACCAGGTGGAGGTTCTGTATCAGCTCTTGCAAGTGATATAGGAGTAGGTCTTGCTCGTATGATGGCTCATCTAAGCTTTGGAAAGAAAAAATTTGAAGCATTAGACGATGTTACTAAGGCAGAATTTAAATCAAGATTTGATAAATTAGGAGAAATAAGATCGGAGCTATCTACATTAGTAGATAAGGATACTGAATCCTTCAATGAATTCATGAAGGCATTAAAAATGCCAAAGGAAACAGAAGAAGATAAAGCTGTAAGAGCAAAAGCTATGGAGGATGCAACAGTATTTTCAATAGAAGTTCCATATAAGACAGCATCACTTTCTTTAGAAGCCTTAAAGGTATTAGATTTCTTAGTTGCTAATGGAAATCAAAATGCTATAACTGATATCGGTGTAGGTACTTTAATGCTATGTACAGGATTAGAAGGTGCAGTGCTTAATGTCAAGGTAAATTTGATGGGGCTTGAAAATAAAGAGCTTCACGACAAATACAGCCAAGGCTG
>NZ_JBJDXL010000448.1:0-2723 GCF_051866655.1 Intestinibacter sp. | reverse complement strand
TAGCCCCAAGGTATGTAAGCCCACCGTATACAACTGTAAGACCTATTGCAGCTACAACTCCTGCCTTTAGAAGTATATCTATTCTATCCTTTTCTTCTTTATATCCTTTTTGTGCTAAGCTCTTTATTAAAACAGCCGATAAGCATATAGCACCTAATGCATCTAATGTCTGATATCCTTGCAGTATTCCCTCGCTGAATACGTTTTGTATAGCTGCTTTATCTATATTTCCTATTGGATTTATTATTCCTACAGCTATTATCAGTAGTAAACAGACTAATAACGCAGGTGTCAAATAAGATCCTATTATATCTACTACCTTAGATGGCTTTATAGTTAAAACTAATGTTATACTAAAGAAAATTATCGAAAATAGTATAGGATTGAAATTAGGCATAATTGAAACTATACCCATCTCAAATGTAGTAGCTGCCGTTCTAGGTATCGCTAGAAGTGGTCCTAAGCATATCATTATAGCAGAACCTAAAATCAGAGCAAATTTCTTACCTGCTCTTTTAAATACTATTTCTGTATCCCCGTTTGATTTAGCCGATGCCAATATTGCAAGCAATGATAATCCTACATCAGCAATTATAAACCCTAAAAATCCTATTAAGAATTTCTCTCCAGTTATTACTCCTAAATACGGTGGAAATATTAAATTCCCTGCACCAAAGAACATCGCAAATAGGGCAAAACCAGTTATAATTATGTCTTTATTTTTTGTCGTCATACTATTCCTCCTATGATGTCTCGTTGATTAGTCTATTATACCTAGGTTTTATATAATAGTCAATAAAATTAAAATATATTTAATATTTTAATTTTACTGATAATTTCATATCCATAGCAAAATCAACATTGTAAAACATTGAGGCATTATAAATTTTTATATACAAAAAAACTGGCTTTAAATTCTTATTATTTAAAACCAGTCGACATAATTTATTTATTATCTTCCTTTATATCTTCAGGAACCTCTAAAGTTATCCTTCCTATTTTTCCTTCTCTAAATTCATTTAAGACAGTTTTTGCTATTCTAGTATAGTCAAGTTCATTTTTACCTAAGATAAATCCTCTTTTTCTTCCTATCATCTCCATAGTTTCTAAAGGCTCTTCACCTAGAGAATCTAATTTATATCTAGCTTTTAACTTCTCTGGTTCTATCTCAGACATCTTTTCTATGAATTTTAACCCTAAAGTATCTATATCTAGTATTTCGTCCTTTATAGCCCTTGTGAAGGCTAAATTTAATGCTATATTTTGATCCTCGAATTTAGGCCAAAGTATACCTGGTGTATCTAAAAGCTCTAAGTCTCCTTTAAGCTTTACCCATTGCTTTCCTTTTGTCACACCTGGTCTATCTCCAGTTTGTGTGCTTTTTCTTCCTGTTAATTTGTTTATAAGTGAAGATTTTCCGACATTAGGCACACCGACTATCATAACTCTTATAGCTCTTTGCTTTCTTCCTTTTTCTTTTAGGGCGTCCATTTTTTCTTTAGTTACGTTTTTGCATTCTTCTACTATTTTATTTACTCCGCTTCCCTTTAAAGTATCTACTGGTATAGCCTTTATGCCCTTGCTTTGGTAGTAGCTGATCCATCTGTTTAATTTATTTTTATCTGATAAATCGCTTTTATTTAAAACTACTACTCTAGGCTTGTTTTTAGCTAATCTATCTATGTCAGGATTTTTACTGCTTAGTGGTATTCTCGCATCTAAAAGCTCTATAACGACATCTACAAGCTTTAAGTTGTTTTGAACCATTTCCTTTGTCTTTTTCATATGCCCTGGATACCAGTTTATATGTAGATTGTCGTCTCTTAAATATTCATCGTATTCTCTTGTCATTTCCTCATCTCCTTTTTTAATTATTTTCCGTTTAGTTTATAATTATTTATATTATTTCCGATAATCTATGTATTATAAATATATTTTCCCATATAAGACAAAAAGGAAAGCTCTAACGAGATTTCCTTTTATCTTAATAAAGACTTATTATCTTTTGTTTCTTGCTTCTTTAACTTTAGCAGCTTTACCAGTTCTAGTTCTTAAGTAATTGATCTTAGCTCTTCTTACTTTACCTCTTCTAGTAACTTCGATTTTTTCTATTTTTGGTGAATGAACTGGGAAAGTTCTTTCTACACCAACATTGAAAGATATTTTTCTTACAGTGAAAGTTTCTCTATTTCCTCCACCTTGTCTTTTTATTACAACACCTTCAAATACTTGTATTCTTTCTCTTTTTCCTTCTATGATCTTAACGTGTACTCTTACAGTGTCCCCAGGTCCAAAGTTAGGAACTTCGTTTTTTAATTGTTCTTGTTCTAAAGCTTTTATTAATTCGTTCATTTTTTCCTCCTAATATTTCATAGACGTTCTTAATTACTGACCAATGTAAGCAGAGGAACGCCCGTAGTCTCGACTTTACCTATTATACTATAAAATATTATTTCTTACAATACTTTTTATATAAATCTTTTCGTCTTTTTTTAGTGATTTCAATAGACTGTTCTTTTCGCCATTCATCTATTTTTTGGTGGTTTCCAGACAGTAAAATCTCTGGAACCTTAAGACCCATAAACTCTCTAGGTCTCGTATATTGAGGGTATTCTAGTAGGTTATCTTCAAATGATTCATCTTCAAACGATTCGTTTTGATTTAATACTCCAGGAATAAGTCTAGCCACAGCATCTACTAGTATAAGCGCAGGAAGCTCTCCT
>NZ_JBJDXL010000447.1:0-12336 GCF_051866655.1 Intestinibacter sp. | reverse complement strand
AGCTCTTTTTCTGCCTTAGTTGGATCTGCATAGCACATTGCTATATCTCCAGCTCTTCTACCTACTATTTTATATGGAATTTTAACTCCACTTGCTTTTTCAAAGGCTTTGACTAAATCAAGCACGCTGTATCCTTTACCTGTACCTAGATTATATGTAACAAGCCCTGGATTTTGTTTTAACTTTTCAAGAGCCTTGACATGTCCTATAGCTAAATCGACTACATGTATATAATCTCTAACCCCTGTTCCATCAGGAGTATCGTAGTCATCTCCAAATACGCTTAGCTCTTTTAATTGACCTATTGCAACCTTAGTTATATAAGGCATTAGGTTATTAGGAATTCCATTAGGCTCTTCACCTATAATTCCACTTTCATGAGCTCCAATAGGGTTAAAATATCTAAGTATAGCTACATTGAAATCTTTATTTACTTTGCATATATCTCTTAGAATATCTTCTATCATTAACTTTGTATTCCCATAAGGATTTGTTGTCGATAATGGAAAATCCTCTTTTATTGGACAAGATTTTGGATTTCCATATACAGTGGCAGATGAACTAAATACAAATTTATCCACACCAAATTCTCTCATAAGCTCTAAAACTGTTATTGTATTTACTAAATTATTGTTGTAGTAATCAAGCGGCTTTTCTACAGATTCTCCAACAGCTTTAAGTGCAGCAAAATGTATAACTGCATCTATTTTATTTTCTTCAAAAATTTTTCTAAAATTTTTTTCATCTCTAGTATCTACATTATAGAATTTAACTTTTTTACCAGTAATTTTATTTATTCTATCTATTACAATAGAACTACTATTGCATAGATTATCGGCAATAATTACTTCATATCCCTCGTTTATTAATTCAATAGTAGTGTGGCTCCCTATATATCCAGCACCACCAGTAACCAAAATATTCACTTTTAATCCCTCCCAATATTTTCTATGTTTATGCTTGACCAAAATTATAAATATAATTTCCTATGCATTATAAAATATCATACTTAATAAGTTTAATCAATAAATCTTATTATTAAAAGTCAGCATTAAATTCAACATCAAAAGGAACTGCTCCATAAATATTATGCACAGTTCCCCCAATTATTATACCTATATTATTTAAAATTTTACTTTATATACAATGCTGAACAATAGCCTGTATATGAGTTGTATTTCACTTTTACCCAGCCATTTTGTTCTTCATAAACCTCTACAGTACTGTTTTTAGGTATTGTAACTAAAACTGAATAAGAAGTAGATGGTCCTTTTCTAAGGTTCAAATTTTCTTTTGTTGTACCTTGTCTATAAGTACCTGTATCTTCAGATGTTTCGTCTTTGGAACCTGAAGATCCTAAAGGTTCATCGTTTAAATAGTAAGCTAACACCCATCCTGTTTTATTATTGTATATAACCTGAGCCCAAGATGCATCTGAATTAAATTTTATAAGTGTAACTTTTGTATTCTTAGGTATTTGAGATATTAGACTACTAGTTGAACTATCGCTAACTCTAAAATATACTGCTGAAGTAGTATAAAAATCATCTCCCAAAGCTTGACTAGGAACTTCATAATCAGGATTTGTATCCTCCTCATCCACAGTATCTGCTTCATTTAGATAATCAGAATTTACCCAACCAGTTTGACCGCTGTAAGTTACCTTTAGCCAATTTTCATCTAAAGTAATTTCAGTTGCTTCGATTTTTGTTCCTTCAGGAATTGTAAGAATTCCCTGATAAGATTGACCAGGACCCTTTCTCAAAGTTAAATTCGCTGTTGTTATATATTTCCCTGAGAATTTTTGAGTTTCTTCATCAGGCTTGTCACTAGGTTCTTCTGGTGTTATAGGTGTAGATGTTTCATCTAGCTTTATATATTTTACTGATATCCAGCCTGTTTGGTTGTTGTATTTTACTTGTGCCCAGCCTCCATCTGTTGAAAAGCTTATCGGCGTAACTACTGTTCCCATTGGTAGCGTAGTTATTCTCGCATAGCTAGTCCCTGGACCTTTTCTCATATTTAAATTTCCTGTTGTCTTGTATTTTTTACCTGTTTGATCCGGCTTATCGCTAGGCTCTTCTGGTGCTATTGGCGCAGTTGTCTCGTCTAGTTTTATATATTTTACTGATATCCAGCCTGTTTGGTTGTTATATTTTACTTGCACCCACTCTCCATCTGCTGATATCTTTGTAGGTGTAACTACTGTCCCTAAAGGCAATGTAGCTATCCTTGAATAACTAGTTGACGCTCCTGTTCTCATATTCAAATTTCCAGTAGTTTTGTAATTAGAATTTAACTTAATTTCATTTGTAGTACTTTGAGTTTCTTCCTTTTTTAAATAATCTAAACTTACCCATGCCTCTTGAGAATTATATTTTATTTTAACCCATTTTCCGTCAGATGATTTTTCAATTGCTACAACTTTTTCTCCTTGATTCAAAGTTCCAATTTTTGCGTATCCAGTTCCTGGACCTTTTCTCATATTTAACCTATTTGTTGTAATATATGTAGTTTGTTCTATTTTATCAGCTGAAGATATATTATAATTAATGCCAACCATAGATGCGGTAATTAAGCTTCCTAAAATAACTTTATCAATTCCTCTCATTATCTTCCCCCATAAAAACAACTTTTGTATTTTTCGAAATTTAATTTTAGTTAAAATTGTAATATCTGTATAGTTAGAATTTAGCACTTTTAATTTATATTCGCAAGGAGTTTAATATATTCTTAAAATTCTTTATTGGTTTAATGTTATTATTCACAGTTTTAGAAATTTTATTCATTTATTTTCAAAAAAATTTATCAAAAAAGCACTACTCCTTGTGCCCTTAATCACACCTTGAGTAGCGCTTTATTTATATTATAAAATAATTTTTGTTAAATTATTTCATTCTAACTATTTTACTTTTATGTATTTAGGTAAACTATATAAACTATAAACTTTTTGTCCGTCTACTGTTCTATAAGCTCTAACCTTGAAATAATATCCTTTTTTACTAGTTAAACTAGATTTAGTGTAGTAAGTTTTATCTGTGTCTTTTATTAATTTATATGTTCCATTTTTAGAAGTTGCCATATAAATTTCATATCCATCTGTTCTCTTACTTACTTTGCTATCATAAGTTAATTTAACTTTTTTAGTAGTTGTTGATAAAATAACTCTTGGTTGAAGAGGATTAGTAGTTGCTTTAATTCTGTCACATTGTGCTCCTATGTAATTTTTACCATCAACTTCTTTATATGCAGCAACTTTATAGTAGTAATTAGTTGCTGAAATTAAGCTAGAATTTTTATAAGTAGTTGTATCATTATCGTGAATAGTAGCTATTAATACATATTTTTTGCTTGAAGTACTGTATTTATAAACTTTATATCCATCAGCATTTTCTACTTTATCCCAAGATATTTCTAAAGAAGTAGCTGCCTTTTTAGTTGCAGTAAGTCCTGTAACATCTTGTGGTAATATACTAAATGTAGCTTTAGCTAAACCTACATAATCGTTCATTCCTTTTACAGTAACATTAGCTGTTCCTATTTCTTTATTATTTGAATAACTAACAGTATAATCAGTGCCTTCAGCTAATACTTTGTCGCCGTCTTTTACAACAACTTCTGGTCTTCTTGATTTACCAGTGTAAACTTGATTTTCAACTTCTATAGTAGCATTTGATATAGAAGAACCAGCATTGTTCATAGCTTCATTTAACTTAGCTGTAGCTTCATCTATTACAGATTGATCTTTTAATAATACATATTCAGTTTTATTTACAGCTTTTGCTTCTTTTAATGCAGCTTGGAAAGCAGCATAAGCAGTATCAGAGAAGCTTGTTTTGTCCATATCATTAGCTTTTTCAATTGCTTCTTTTAATGCATCTTTAGATGGAGTTATTAAACCATCAGGACTTACTTGGCATAAAACTGAATCTAATAATGTACAGAAAGCAGTTATTGTATCTTTTCCACGAGTTCCCCAAGTAGATTCGATAAATTCTAAGTTATCTCTTTCTGAACTATGCATTACTTCACCTATTTCAGTTTCATAAGCTCCTGAACTACCCCATTCTGGATGATTTGGATCATCTAAAACGTCCCAGTTAACTGCTTCAAAATATAAGTAAGGCATTTTATTTCTGAAGCTAGCGTGGTCACTCCAGTTACCAGTAGATGGACTTGGATAATCATAGTTTAATTCAGTATTATTAAGTCTCATTTCAGTTCCTAAAGCATTTGATAATTCCATAGCTTGTTCAACTGGCCATGTATCTTCAACTTCACCAGTTTCTTCGTTGTAGTTACCACTGTAAATATAACGATAAGTACCAGCTAAAATACTATCCATATTTATCATGTAAAGAGTATTTTCAACTTCTTCAGCTGTCATAGCATCTGAATAAGCTTTAGAACCTCTAAGACCTGCTTCTTCAGCTCCAAAGAATACAAACTTAATAGTGTAAGGAGTTTTCTTATTTACAAATCTCTTTGCAGTTTCTAGATTTACAACTGTACCAGATCCGTTATCGTCAACACCATGAGTTCCAACACTGTCATAGTGAGCTCCTACAATAACTTCTTTAGAAGATTCACCTTTTTTAGTAACTATTACGTTTTGAGAATTATAAGTTACATCTCTTCTAGTATAGCTAAAAGGTTGAACTTCAACTTCATAACCAAAAGATTCTAATTCTGCTTTTAAATAATCAGCCATTTTTTTCTCTTGATCAGTACCTGCTCTTCTTTCAACTAAATTCTGATCTATATATTGTAATACACTGTAAGCGTATTCGCCATAGGAATCAGTTGTTTCTTCCGCAAATGATAATGGTGCATAGGCAAACATGCTGAATACCATAGTCACAGCCATTAAAATTGCTAGTAATTTTTTCTTCATGATTTTCCCCCCAGTAATTATATTATCAAATAATTTCAGATTAAATTAACTAACCTATTTTTATTTTAGTCCATTTTACAAAATTTGTCATTTATTTTTTCAATATTTTGTAAATAAATATATTATAACGTAAATTCCAGCAAAAATTTGTCTTTTCAGATTATTTTGAAAATTTATTCAATGCTATTCATCGACAATTTTTTATACAAAAAAACTGCAATCATAAAAATTGCAGTTTCTAATATCAGATTCAATTAAGCAGATCTATAAGCGGAGTTCTGTATTTGATAATCATCTTTCTAGACTTATTGTCACCAATAAGTTCAAGCGGCCTACCTACCGGAGGATGCGAGCAACATCCTTTTTGCCCTATCTTGGCCTTGCTCCAGGTGGGGTTTACACGGCTCGACTAGTCACCTAGTCGACGGTGAGCTCTTACCTCGCCTTTTCATCCTTACCACAAAAGTGGCGGTTATTTTCTGTTGCACTTTCCTTAGGATCACTCCCACTAGGCGTTACCTAGCACCCTGCTCTATGGAGCTCCGACTTTCCTCACGCAGCCAAAGCTGCCCGCGATTATCTGGTCTACTTAATCGAATTACATATTATCATACCTAAATTTTTATGTCAATGTTTATATTTATATATTTTATATGTAATTTTTAGCTTTTTAATATGTTATTAAATTTTCATATTATTTCTACTTACTTAGCACTATCTATAGAAATTTTGAGTCAGATACATATTAGTACTGCCACCAAATGCAACTCCAACACCTACATATTTGTAGTCTCCTAGTATATTAACTCTATGTCCTTCTGAATTCATCAATGCATAATGCGCAAATATCGCACTAGTCTGACCTGCAGCTATATTCTCTGCTGCTCCAGTATAATAGATATTGTAGTCGTGCATTCTATCAAATGGACTTTGATTTTTCAAATTTTGATGTGCAAAGTAATCATTATCTCTCATATCTTCACTATGTGATCTAGCGCATAAAGTCGCCTTTTCACTATAGGAAACAGTATTTAAATCATGCGCTACTCTCTCTGAATTTATAAGGTATCTGTTTGTATTTTCAAAGTCATCTGTCACCGAATTATCCTTTGTGTATATCCCAGACATGCTTTTTTCTATGTCTTTAGATATAATTTGTATTCCAACTATTTTATTATCTTCAAATGAATCGTAAAATGCCGTTATGTAGCTATTATTTGCCTCTATTAAGCTGTAATAATCTTCATTTATAATATATCTAGTATTTCCTATTTTTCTATATGTCAAAGGTTCATAAGCTTTCAAAACCTGTGATTTAGTCTCTCCAAGCTTTATATCTTGGCTTTCGGTTGAATCCATCGTGTTACTAAATAAAGCCACGACTTTATCATTAGATATACCTACCATGCAAAATCTAGTGTAGTCTTGATTATATACATACCATTTAAATCCGTATTCGCTGCCTTCTATCTTGTCCGGTTGTCCCATTTTTGAAATTAAGTTATCTAAATTATCGTCTAATTGTACATTCTTGTAGTTTTGTACAGTGGTTGAGCCTGAGTTACTTTCTTCTATGTTTTTATCATTGCCATTTTCTTGTTTATTTATACCTATATTATCTAAATTTTTTTCATCATCTTTTTTTAATATTTCAACCTTAATATAATCAGTCAGATCTCCTGCAAATTGTTTTATTTCACTTTGAAAGAAAATTATCCCGGCCAAGATTACAAGGATTATAAAAAACTTTTTCACTATAGCCCCTCCTCCTTTAATTAGACGCAACAGGTGCGCGATAGTATACTACTAATATAATAAAATGGTATCTCACATAAAATGAAATACCATCTTTAGGCTATCTACCTCCAGTTAATACCATATAAAATCTATTCATAAATCTTCTCAAGAACATTGCCACTAATATACAGACGATTATCGAAATAACCGGAGCTACAAAGAATATTATCAAGCTGCTGATATCAGTAAGTGGCATAACCTTAAACCATAGCTTCTTTAAGATTGATTGGAATGGTATATGGAAGAAATATATAAATATTCCGTATTTTGCTATATCTATTTTCTTATCCTTTATACTGCTTATTCTATCGTAAACAAGCCACATAAATGGAACTCCAAATAGAATTACGGCATTTTCCGCCAAGTCTAATAATGGCAATTCAGTGTACATAAGTACAGTTCTAACTATGCAAGATAATATGTACAATACCCCTAAAACTACTACATGCTTATCCTCTATATCTCTAAAATGCAAATCTACCTTATTAATAGCTAAAGCCGCACCTATTGCGAATATTGTAAATGGATAGTTGAATATTTGTAAGAACCATATTCCTCCAAACATTTCTGAAATCGGATATAAAAACCATATTACAACTAATATAGGCAGTGATTTTTTACCAAGTGATTTGATTATATAGTAAAATACAGGTGTCAATATCACATCTAGCATCAACGATCTTATATACCAAAATTGGTAAGGAAGCGGATATACGTATGTATTTACAAATAATTCCTTAAGAGTATAATCTGCTATTATTCTATCTGAGAACAATGCTCTACCAATCGGCAATAATTCAACTAAATACAATATAACTAACCAACCTGTACACCATATCACATATGGTATAAATAAGCTGTGGAATCTGCTTTTAAATTTGTACTTCCACTTTTCCATAGATGGTACAAAGTTATAAAAAAACAAATATCCTGATATCAAGAAAAACATAGGGACTGCTACCCTGACAATACCTTGCCCTATAAAATTCTGTACTAAAGAATTAACACTTACTACACTTTGAGTAGTATCTAGATTGTTCGAATGTAGTAAAACTACAAAGAACGTCATAAATAATGATACATTTTTTATCTTGTTACTAATATATTTATCCATTTAATGCGTACCTCTTCCCTCTTTATTATAGTCAAAATCTAGATTAAAAATACCATATTTCTAGCATATTTTCAACTTACAACAACATTACAATTTTCTTAAATCGCTATTTGATTATCTTATACTCCTTAAGTAAGGCTATTCTCTGCTTGCCAAGCTCCATCGTATTTATATAAGAGCTTGAATTATTTTCATTCTTCTTCATATAAGAGAAAATTCTCTGAATCCAAGCCACCGGAAGCAATACAGGATATTTTTGTAAGTAAGTGTATCTTCCCTTTAAATAATCTACACTTGGAAATACAGCCTTAAATCTATTGCCACTGCTGTTGTCCTCAACTGCATCAAGGGTCATAAGCGCAGTATGCTTTCTGTCCATAGTACTAGCGCCGAAAACACCTGCATCTAATATATCTGATATCAGCGCATCACTATTTATGTAATATTTGCCTGATTTCTTTAAATCTTCAAATCTATAATGCTCATCTGGATAAACCACCTTGCTATCGTCAAATCCTAAATATTTCAAACTGATATCTATCAAATTAAGTGCAAAGGTATCGTAATTTAATTTTTTCAAATCACTCCAAAACATTTCCCAATCGATAAACTCACCGTAGCTCTCTATATATTTAAAAAAGTCGGCAACCTGTCTTATACCAAAGCCTCCAGTTAAAAAATGCTTCATATTATGAAAAACTATATATATAAGGTGTTGCTGATGTGATAAGGTCGAAATAGCTACACCATCTACATCGATTTCTATGCTCTTTTCAAAAATATCATCAAATAAATCATTCAAATGACCATAAGCCTTGGAATCCTCAGAAAAAAGACTCTTACTAACCTCGATACAAAGTCCTGTATTACTGCAAAAATAAGCACACTCCTCGCCTTTATCGATAAATTCAAGTCCTTCACCTGTAAGAATTTCCTTAACTCTGTCGTAATCCTCAGCACAAACTACAATATCCTCATCAGCAGACATCCTATCATCTGGATTATTGTACATATTTCTGAAAATTATACCTTTAAATACTAAAAATTTTACATTTTCTTCACGTAACTTTTTATACAGCTCCAAAAATCTGCTAGTTCTCTGGATTTGAGAGAAAATAAGTTTAAACGCCATCGACTTAAACATCGCCTTAAATCCATCTTCTTGCTTTTGAAAAAAATCCTGACTATACACCGCATTATATATCATAGGTACGACATGGTGTATCTCAGATAATTTATATATGTATATTAAATCGTTAAAGCCTATTTCTTCGCCCTCGTAAGTTTGATCCTTTAACGATGCTTTTAACAAATTCAAAAATTGTAAATTAACCTTCTGCATCATTACCTCCACATTAGTATTTTTAACAAAATATCGTAATCTATACAAATTTCCTTCCTAAATATATTAATATTTTTACCCTAACATTTCAATAAATACCGAAAATATATTTTCCTTATTGAATCAACACTTTTTGTTGTCTATAATTGAATTAACAATAATTTTAGCAAGGCAAGCATTAACATGTAAAATTTGCCAACTAAAATAAACTACAGGGGGAGGTGAACCGCTGCGATATACAAATTATCAGCAGCATTAATATTTGAGTAAATTTAAAGAGTTTTCAACATTTAAAAAAATCGTAATAATATTAGTAGCACTACTTATATTGATTCCTTTGATAACTTTCATGGTTGTATTTTTCAGAATACATTCAGCACAAGTAGACGACACCTACGAATCTCAATACAACAAAGTAGAAGGAGTCACAAACATACTACTATTAGGAACAGACGGTCGTGAAAATGAGCTCGCATACAGATCTGATGCAATGATGATATTAACTGTCGATGCAAACCACAGCGACATAAAATTAACATCTCTTGCTCGTGATACATATGTGGATATCCCTGGTCATGGCAAAGGAAAATTAAACGCAGCATACTTCTGGGGCAAAGAAGATCTACTATTTGAAACTATAGAAAAAAACTTCAACATAGGTATAGATAAATTCGTCCAAGTCGATTTCGACGACCTAATGAACATAATATTCGTAATAGGTGGTGTCGATGTAGAGATTGAAAAAAGGGAAATAAAATCTCTAAACGACGGTATTCCTGGAGCATACGAAGCATGTACATATGCTGATAAAGGCGAAATGCAGCTTATAAAAGGTGAAGGTCTACACACATTAAACGGATATCAAGCAATCGCATATGCACGTATGAGATACCTTGACAACGGTATATACAGAGACCAAAGACAACGTAAAATAATCTCTGGTATGTTCGATGGAGTCAAAGATCTATCTATGGCAGAATATCCAAAGCTAATAAACAGTCTACTACCATATGTAACTACCAACGTATCAGTAGGCGAAATGTTAGACCTAGCATTTACTTCTTATAGCTTTGCAAATGCGGACTCAATTAAACAAGCCGAGTTCCCAATCATCGACGACAAACACGTAAAAGGCGGTAAATACAAGGATGCCGGCTGGGTATGGCTATACGATGTAAATTCTATATGTGTACTTCACGACTTTATATACGACGATATAATGCCTGAAGACAATGAATATCTAAAGGATGACAGCAAAATCGAGCTAAATTATTAATGGTTAAGTAGGATTATATATGTAGTTTATCCAAAATTTATTTGTTTATACATGATAATGTAATTTTTTTAATATAAAAGTGATATATAAAATCGTATTCTTACAATTTTGTATATCACTTTTTATATTTAGGTCTTATTCATCTTTTATTTTATTTCTAATTTCTTCTATCAGCTTATGAACTGTCGTACAAGGATTCATAGATGATGGTTTTGTATACCCATCTGATTCTTTTTGCTTATATTTCTGATTTGCTAATTTTATAGCTTCTTTTTCATTTCCAAAATTATAAAGATCTGAATAAATTGTTTTAGATTTTTTCTCATAATTCTTTTTACCGGTTTTCTTTTTAAAAGTATTTTCAAATCCTCTACAGCAATCTACCGAATTATTATAAGTAGGCATTTTACCAAAATATGCTTCAAACCATATTTCTATACATGGATTAGACCAACCTACATTTATATTATTTTTAATTGCTTTTTCTATTAGAGAATCAAAATTTTTGACTTCATCTCTATCTAATACGATCCATGGTATCGCATATTGAGGATGTTGCGAGGTTTCTTGCTTACAATCATCTACTAAATCATATGTTCCTGTTTTCTTTACCTTTATAGTAAGATTATTCTTATATTTAGATGAAATAGAATCTTTCAATCCATCAAAATAATTTTTCTCAGTTTCTTCAGTATCAGTAAAAATAAGATAATACCCTAATTCAGGCTCACGTTTATTAATAGTTCTTTGCTTTCTTTTTCCAAGTCTATCTTTTTTAGCCATATTTATTCCTCCTTAAGAATCTTCATATTCTTTAAGATAGGAATAGCGCCATATTTTCCTAACAAATAATTTTTTTCAAAACTCTCATCTTTTCTAATTTTAGAACCATCTTCATTCTTAAAATCAGCCAATGAATACAAACTAGATATTCCATTAGCATCTTTATCAGTAAACCAAACTGCATCTCTTCTCAATAAATCATTCGACAATTGCCATGTATCATGTGTTGTAAAAACAAGTTGTGCATGATTAGGATTTAACTCCGAATTCAAAAAAGTCAAAATAAAGTTTCTAACCAGTAAAGGATGTAATTTTGCATTTAATTCATCTACAAACAACACACTTCCTTTTTTCAATACCTCTTGTAGCACCGGATATAATGAAAACATTTTTAAAGTTCCTGCTGATTCATCACTTAATGAAATATGTGTTTTTTCATTAGAATCTATCATATTATGATAAGATTTTATTAAATACTTCTCATCATCTTCTTCTAATTCTACCTTTATTTTTTCAACATCAAATGCTTTTATAGAATCGTCAAAAGTTGCAATATAATCAAGTACATCTTGTTGTATATTTTTATCTTTTTCAAAATTTTTAGGTAGCATTTTAGATCTAAAATATGTCTCAATTGGATCTCCAAAATCAACAATTTCATTATTTAAAAACCAATCTCGAACAAGTTTTAATTTATCAATTTTTAATTTTGCTCCAAGAGAAACAACTAAAGCTTCCTTCTCTAATGACACTTCTATATTTTTTCTCCATTTCGAAGGTATTCCATCTAACTCCAATTCATCTTCATTTCTATAAAAAATACTTCTATATTCTTTACTTGTCTTCGCTTTACAATTAAGCCATTCTTCTGTAACCCTCTCTTTATTCACACAAAATCCATAATTATAAACTTTAAATGTATTGTCATTAGGCTCCATAAAAAATACCTCAAAGGTTGATTCGTCATTTTCTGATACTTTGTCAAAAGCAAATGGAGTAGTTTTTTTATAAGAAGCCTCTTGTTTGCCATCACCACCAAATCCAAATGATTCCAATACATAATAAGTCATATACTGAAAAGCTTGATACACATTTGACTTTCCACTTGCATTAGCTCCATATATCGCTGA
>NZ_JBJDXL010000446.1:0-2724 GCF_051866655.1 Intestinibacter sp. | reverse complement strand
TATTATGTATTTGATTGCATTTACATCTATGCCCTTGTCCCTTATTATAGACATAGTGTAGTGTGGTAAATTTAAATTATATCTCTTCTTTATATACCTCTTAGATAATATACCTATAGGTGTACCAGCTCTGGCAAGCGAAACTAAGACTATATCTTTTTGATTTTTCTTTAAAATCTTTTCGCTCATAACTCCAACTGCAAATGCTAGCTTGTCTTTCGTCTCCTCTAATTTTTCTCTATATAAATTCAAATATACATCACTAACTTGATATTCTATAGGTATCATCTCTGAATAGTGAGTACCGCTTTGAATTTTTTTCTCCCTAGTTAAATTGTCCTCTTCTTTTATTAAATCGGATATGTCCTTTAATAAAAAGACTACATCATCTCTGTTATATGTTGAAAATTCTTTCATACATCTTCTCCCTTTTTTATTTATTGCATATTACTATATTTAATTCTTTTATATCTGTATTTGAAATTATATTTATTATTTCATCGAAGTCGCTTTTTTCTCTATTTAATTCACAGAAGAAAAAGCATTTTTCGTAATTGTACTTATCTATGTTGTACACGTAGTTTGTAACACCTCTATTGTATAGGCTGTTATGAGGAAATTTGCTCTTTATAGGATAATTTTCTATTTCTAAATCTACAATAGGACTTCTAGTAGTTGAATGGTAGTATATATTTTTGCCCTCAAACTGCTTTGCAAACAGCATAGGAATATATATAAACTCTTCACTTCCTAGAAATAAAGTCTTTTGATCGTCTTTAACATCTAATTTTTTGCTCTCTCTTCTTACCTCTTCTAGTAAATCATTTTGATCTTTTTTATTTATGCCAAATCTACCTGTATATTTTATATATTTTTCGTTTTTTTCGTATTTTTTCATATCTAGATAAGTGTACGATACTTTTAGATTCTTATTTTTTGTAAATACCTTACATTCTCTTTCGCTTTTTGAAACCAATTTTTCCACCTTATCCTCGTCGCACTCAAATTTAAAATCTCCAGCAAATAGATATACAAAATTTATTTTTGCATCTATCTCATTTTCTAATTTTTTAAATTTATCGAATGCATCACAGTCCATCCAATTTAAGATAGAACAGATCGTATATCTTTTTTTAGGATAGATGCTGTTTATTTTTTTTATCAGGTTTATACAAGTGTTTCCAGTAGTTATCTCGTCGTCTACTAGCACTACCTCCTCGCCGTTTTCAAATCGTTTTAAGTCTTCGTAGTATAAATTGTGATTTGTGGCATGTGAATGCTCCTCTAGAAAATCTAATGACTTTTTATTTTCTACTATTTCTCTAGTCGTATGTATAAATTCATAATCTGCATTTATATAGTTAAATACACTGTGACCTAGGGCTGTACCTGTCTCTGCAAATGATATAACTAGACCTGAATTTAAGTAATCTTGTTTTTTTTCGTAGGCTCTAACTATATCGTATCCCAGCTTATCCATATCAACCGCCCTGCATGGAAGGTGTTTTCCGAGACACTTAGACACAAATAAAAATCTTCTCTTTTTATTATTTCTAATCGCCAAATCTAGATAAGCCTCTATATTTAAATTAAGTATATTCTCCTGTATATTTATATCGTATTTAAAATCTAATTCGTCTTTACATTGAAGCTCCAATAAGTGCATTGTAATCTACCCCCTCTCTTAAAACACCGTATACATACGATAAACTGATGATTTTTTTAGCCCATTTATAATGTGGCTTGTACTCATTCATTTTATCTCCAGAAGAGCTCTTTTTAACTCCTATCTCAGAATGGTAGTTGTCTATTATATCCTTCGCATCCATATAGTCCTCGTAAGTCACAGCAGAAAGCGACTGTACGATTTCTATTTGCTTTGGATGTATTACTGTTTTCCCAACAAATCCGTGGTATTTATCTAGCATTATTTCCTTTATATAGGTTTTTCTTATGATTTCATCGTCCATATTGAATAGCTCTGAAACTCCAGCACTTATAGGTATGTCTAGTTCTTCTCTATTTAAATAATTTATCACATCCTCGATAAACGAAGTCGCTATTAAATTGTCGTATATGCAGAAATTTCTATCTCTTCTAACGCCGTACATTCCTAGAACATCAGTAAGTCCTATCCTTATTCCTAATACCCTTTCTTTGTGGTTTAAAATACTGTTATACATTTCTCTGAAATAAGCTTCCTTTATCTCCTTATATATAAAATCCTTAGATTCTATTATAGGTATAACGTACATATCTTGGAGCCCTAAGCTGTCTAATATACCGATAAACGCCTTTAATAAAACTCCAGTCGCCTTTGGAATTATTATCCCAGTTATAAAATCTCTATTTTTTATCAATATATCTTTTATCTTTTTCAACTGCTCCTGATCCTTGACTCTTATAAAAATTAGCGGTAAATTTTCCAGCTTGCCAAATACATCTTCTGATAAATCCCTTAAGACTAATTCCAAACTTTCTATAGCTTCCTTTTCTCCAAACTCACCTATAGCATCCTCTAAGCATATAGCGAGTGGTTTGGGATGTTTATCTTGATCTACAACGCTTTTATATATCTGGCTGTATTTGTTGGCTGGAACATATAAAAAAGCCCCTAGAGAATACTTTAAAATATCCTTTTCAGTATTTTTATCGAATGCCTGTGGCTTTTTATAAACAATTTCATCTAATTTTTCATCGTCTATATAATTAAAATACTTCACT
>NZ_JBJDXL010000445.1:0-2730 GCF_051866655.1 Intestinibacter sp. | reverse complement strand
GTTCCATCAGTAATTTGTAATTTTTCTTTTATCCATTCTATTGTTTTAGCTTTTTTAACAATTTGAGTATGGTTTCCATCAGCAAAACAATATCTATCCTCAGACAATCTCTTAACTGATTGGCTCATTGTCGCTGAAATATACGGTACTGTACCATCGCCCTTTGACTCGTATTTTAAATCATCTTCATAAAGCAGAGAACTTATATCATCGCTTTTGTCAAATACAATAGATGTTATCGTCTTTTGGTTTGTACCAATTAAGAAATAAGCTTTATCGTAATCTAATAAATTATTATATCCTGTACTTCCTTTAAGAGATTCTTGGAAAATTAGACCATCATCGTACTTTTCTTTGAATATATTTTTACATATAGTTTTATACTCATCAAATGAAATCTCTTCTTTAAATGGTATACCTTTTTTATACATAGCAACCCTTGAAACATAATTTTCTGAAGGTACTAGCTCTGCAGCAGTAGTTATTTTTGTTTTTGTTTGCTTAGTTAATCCACCTAGAAGCCCTAATGCAACATCACCTAAAACATCTCCTGCTGTACTATCAGTCAAAATAAAATTATCGTTATCCACTAAAATATCCCAGTTCTGAATCTTATTTATAATACCTGGAGCTCCCTCATAAGGAGTTCCACAAGTTATGATTTTGTCTACCTTGTCTTCAGATTTATACTTAGACATATAGCTAGATGCAACTATTCCTCCCATAGAATGGCATACTAAATCTACTTTATCCACATCTAATTCATTTATAAACTCTCTCAATTTATCAGCACTATCTAAATTACTTTCCATCCAGTTGTAGCTGAAAAAGTAAACAGGTCTATCAGTAGAATCACATAATGTATCTACGAGATTTTTATAAGCGTTTTGTGCCCCATACTCTCTATACTCTATCCCAAAAGAATTTTCATGTTCTTTTAGAAGTTGTTGATTTTGAGGCGGTTTAACATATAAATTTCCCAATAAATCATTAGATAAACCAACAAGAGAATCAGCACTTCCTAATATATCATCAGCACCTACTTGTGGATCCCATATAACGCTACTTTTATCGTAGTCAAGTGCATATGTAGAAAATAATCTACTTCCCATAACTCCAGGAAGTATTATAATAGGGTCATCTTCTACAGTTTCCTCATATGGATTTAAAACCTTAACTGTACAACTCACAGTAATTCCATCTGATGTTTCACCAGTAATAGTACATTTTCCTGTTTTATCAAAAGTCTTAATTTGTAAATTTATAGTTGTATCGTATGTATCTGATGATTCATTTATATAATTTGTAGCAGAATTTATTTTAGCCACACTCTCATCACTACTTGTCCATGTTATCTCGTCAGTACTAATAGTTCTAGAGAAAAAGTTCACATCTATACCACTAGTTGAGCTAGTATAAAACTCATAGCTATCCTTTTCTATTTGAATTCGTGTATCAAAGGCAGCATCATCTATATACTCATAAGGAATACTATTATCTATAGCATAAGTCTCTGATACAGAATCCCTATAAACATACATTGTCAAATTTGTACAATCATCAAATGCAGTAGCCGTGTAAGAATCACCTATTTTAACTATAGTCTTTGGCATATATATTTCCTTCAAATTAGTACATCCTTGGAATGCATTTCCACCTATATTTGTTACACCTTGATATAATTTGACACTAGTCAATGACTCACATCCTTGGAATGTATCTGAGTATATATATGTTATATTTTTAGGAATTACTATACTAGTCAAGCTCTTGCAATAGCGGAATGATTCTGTTCCCAGCTCAGTTAATCCCTGTGGTAAAACTACACCATTTAAGCTAGTGCAATTAGAAAAAGCACCTGGACCTATACTTGTCACAGTATCAGGTAAATCTATTGTTTCTAATGACGTACACACATAAAAAGCAAAATTTCCTATCTTCTCTAAACCATCTGGTAAATATATTTCCTTCAAATTATAGCATCCAGAAAACGCACTTTGACCTATAGATTTAACAGTGCTTGGTATATTAACCTGATAGAATTTAGGACAAGAACTGAACATACTAGTTGGTATTTCAGTTAATCCTTCAGGAAGTGTAGCTTTGGACAAATACCAACACCCAGCAAACACGCCTCTTCCTATTGTTTTAATAGTATCTGGTATAGTAACACCTAATATATTATTGTTATAAAATGCATAATCACCTAAATTTTCTAGTTTACTTGGTAATTCAACATTTCTTAATCTACTACAATCGTAAAACGCATAATTACCTATAGTAATTACACTGCTTGGTATACCTATGCCTACTAAATTTGTACATTCATTAAATGCATAGTTCCCTATTTTTGTCAAACTATCTGGCATTGTGACATTGCCTAATTTACTACATCCAGAAAATGCATACGATCCTATTTCTGTGACTCCATCTGGTATCACAACACTAACTAATGTCTTAGATCCTGCAAATGCAGATTGCCCTATCGTCTTTACATCCTTTCCATCAATAGTAGAAGGAATAACTACCTCCGTATCGCTACCTGTATATTTAGTTATCGATACGCCACCATCTACCTCAGTATACTCAAAATACTCAGAAGCAGTACTCTCTGCCACAGTACTAACCTCTCCTTCTGCTGAAGCTAGGTCGAAACTACTTACAACCGATTGATAAATCCCATCCATATCCGCAGTCTGTGCATAAGATATAATCTCGCCTAGACCGGAG
>NZ_JBJDXL010000444.1:0-2732 GCF_051866655.1 Intestinibacter sp. | reverse complement strand
AGATATATACACATTAAAAGAAAAAGACCTCGCAATATTTAGAAGAAGAAATGTAGGACTTATATATCAGTTTTACAATCTAATTCCAGTATTGACAGTCAAAGAAAACATAATGCTGCCGGCAGAACTCGACAATAGAAAAATAGATAGCGAGTACTATGAGGATTTAATAAAAACTCTAGGTTTAAAAGAAAGAGAAAATCATCTACCAAACCAACTTAGCGGTGGTCAACAACAGAGAACTTCAATTGGTAGAGCCTTAATAAATAGACCTACTATAGTTTTAGCCGACGAACCAACAGGTAACCTAGATAGCAAAAACTCAAAAGAGGTTGTAGAGCTTCTCAAAATTTCAGTTAAAAAATACAAACAAACCTTGATAGTTATAACTCACGACACAAACATAGCACTTCAAGCTGACAGAGTCATAACTATGGAGGATGGAATTATAAAAAGTGATGAGGTGATATAGATGAACTTATATACTTCATTGACTATAAGATATTTAAAAGAAAATAAAAGAAGAACTCTAGTTACTATAATAGGCATCATACTTTCAACTGCTCTTATATGCGGTATAGGAAATATCTGTATGAGCCTTTTAGATTACGAGATGAGAAGTGCTATTTCTAGCAATAGTGATTTTTATGCTAGCTTTTACGGTTTAAATAAAAAAGACGCACTAGTTGTATCTAAATCTGCTGAAGTATCTAAATACGGTTATAAGCAAGAGGTAGGATCTGCATTGATAGATAAAGAAAAATCCTCTTTACTAGAAGTAAACTCATTTGACAAAAATACATTTGACAGCTATATGCTGACTATAGAGGAAGGCGAATTTCCTAAAAATGAAAATGAAATAATTTTAAGTCAAAAAGCTATTAAAAATTTAAATAAAAAAGTAGGCAACACTATAGAATTAGAAGTAGGCGATACTGAATACGATGAAACTGGCACATTCTCAAAAATAACAAACGGCAATAAAAAAAATTACAAAATAGTCGGCATTATGAGCAGGCCTGATTTTGAAGTATATAATTCACTAGCTATATGTGGATTTGATATAAATTCAAAATCCGACAAAGATGTATTTACTGTATCTATAGCTACAAAAAATCCTAAGGGAATATACAATACTACAATGAATATAGCCAAACAAATAAATCTAGCTCAAAGTGAAAATCCAGATGACGCTAGTTATAATTACAACAATCAGACAAATATGTACTACAAAAACATAGATTTTAACGAGCATCTATTGAGACTTTTTGGAGCTAGTGTTAATGAAAATACAAACACAACTATAACATCTATAGTAATACTCATAGCCTCACTTGTAATAATATGTACTATAGCTACTATCTACAACTCATTTAGTATATCTATAAGTGAACGTAAAAAACAATTTGGAATATTAAATTCAATAGGAGCTACAAAATCACAAATTATGAAGCTCGTATTTTTAGAAGCTCTTTTAATAAGTATAATAGGAATACCAATAGGACTTCTATCTGGTACTGTGGCTATTGATATAGTATTTAAGGTAATTGAAAGCTTCTTTAAAACTTCATTATTTGGTGAACTAGGTTTGAGAATAGTATTTAGCCCAACAGTATTAATAGCGAGTACTTTGATAATACTAATAACTATTGCGATTTCTACAATACTTCCTGCTATAAATGCAGCTAAAACTTCACCACTTGAAGCTATTAAAAACAGTGCCAATCTAAAAGTCGGCAAAGTTAAAAAATCTAAATTAGTAAAATTGATATTTAAAACTGAAGGAGAGCTTGCATATAAAAACCTTAGAAGAAATAGAGGCAAGTTTAGAATCACACTTTTTTCTCTAGTTATAAGTATAGTCATATTTATATCATTTAACGGCTTTATGGATATGTTTTTAAAGGCAAATAATGTATACTACGGTCAGATTACAAGTGATTTGACTTTATATGCTAATAAACCTGCATCAGAAGAAAAAACTAAAAAGCTTTTAGATGAAATAAGAAAAACTAAAGGCGTAAATGATGTCGCATCTGATTTTTCATACAATGTAATTTTATCTGTAGATCAAGATGATATAAATCAAAAGAATAAAGAGCTTATAGATAAATATTTTGAAAAGAAGGGAAATAGCTATGAATTTACTTTCAACAGCCTTCGTTTTCCTGGAGAGAGTAGCATCAAAAATATAAATCTAGTAGACGGAAGCTTTGAAAAAGATAAAGCTGTAAAAGAAAATGGAGTAATCTTAGTTAAAAATAGCTATGCAGAATCTACTGGTAAAAAATCACATCTAACACTTACAAATTACAAGGTGGGAGATACATTAAAAGCTACTGTAGAAGCTTATGACGATGAAACAGGAGATTCGATTGAAAAAGATCTAGAGCTTAAAATAATGGCTATAACTGAAGATATAATTACAGGAAATAATCAATATAAAGATATGGGATACGATATAGTGGCATATGATGAATTGATTCAAAAATTAGATTTACCAAAGGACGAAAATCTTTACAATAATTTCGATGTTTCAACTGATAAAAGCGAACAAGTCAGAGAAGAAATAAAGAAATTAGCAGAGGACTCAAATTTCAATGTATACGACAGAGTAGAAGAAGCTAAACAAAATCAACAAACTATGGATGTCATGAAAATTTTCGTATATGGATTTGTAGTAGTTATATCTCTAGTCAGTGTAACTAATATAATAAATACAATCACCACAA
>NZ_JBJDXL010000443.1:0-12452 GCF_051866655.1 Intestinibacter sp. | reverse complement strand
AAGTGCATAAGAGAAAATTTTATTTTCTACTTACACACTTTATCTTACACTCCCTGGCATTTAGAGCATTAACCTTCCATTTCCACATATCGTCTTTAGACATATACCAGAATTTTGGATTCATGACATCTCTTAAAAAGTCGTAGTCCATTTCGATTATTTTTTCTAGAGAGATATGTTCGCCTAATTCTTCTAAGCCTGGGAAATCCTCGTCTTCAGTCCATTTATCTTTATTAAAAGGACAGACATCTTGGCAAATATCGCATCCATATACCCAACTTCCAATTTCCTTCTTATATTTTTCATTAGGCATATCTAAATCCTTTAAAGTCGTCAAGTAAGATACACATGTTAAACGATTTGTCATATATGGTTCTGCCAATGCCTTTGTTGGACAAGCCTTCATGCAGAGATTGCAATTAGGAGGACATTCTTTAATTTTTACATTTGGTTTTAACTCTAGTTCTTTGTCGATGATCCAAGCTTCTAAATTTACCCATGAGCCAGAATTTGAGTAGAAAAAGTTGTTTTTTCTTATAATTCCTAAGCCTGCTTTAAAAGCTGCCCATCTCAATGCAGTTATACCATCTAGTATTTCACTTTCGGCTTTTATACCGATTTCGTGAAGATAGTTTTCGAAGGCGATACTGCTTTTATAGGCATCTGAATCTTTTCCATTTCTGTTATCTACCAAATAATATTTTGCAATTAAGCCTTTTAGATGTTCTGGAATTTTGTATTTTCCGTGACGATATGAGCATATGATGATTGATTTTGCCCAAGGAAAATTTTGTTTTATGTTTGCAAATTTTAAAAAACTTTCATTGCATTCTTTTGTCTCTGGAAATCTATCTATGCGTTCATATATTTTGTCTGCATAGCCATTCATCTCGTCTATTTTTATAATTCCGCAGTTTTCATAGCCTAATTCTAATGCTTTATTTCTTATTTGAGTACCTAAATCCATTTAAAACACTTCTTTCATAAATAATTAGTTTTAAGTTAATTATATATTAAATGAATGTGTTTTTATATGAATAAAAAAATAAAAAATGGTGAAGCTAAATACTATATAGGTTTTGTAATTATAGAAATTGTACAATACATAATATTTCTTGTAGACATAATTTATCAATCATTATAAAATAAATATATTAAAATTATGGAGGAATGACGATGGATATAGAAAAGAAAGTCTGGGAAGTATTATGTTCTGAAGAGGATATAGACAGTAGAATAAAAGAATTAGGAGCTCAAATTTCTGAAGATTACAAAGATAAGAAATTAATGGTAATTTCTCTATTGAGAGGAAGCTTCATATTCTGTGCAGATTTAGTTAGAGCGATAAATATACCAGTAAAAATCGAATTTATGACTACACAAAGCTATGGAAGTGAATTTAGCACAAGTGGTAACGTTGAAGTCGTATCAGATGTCAAAGGAAGTTTAGAAGGATATGATGTATTAGTTGTAGATGACATAACAGATTCAGCTCTTACTATGCATCATGTATTAAATCATCTAAAAGTCAAAAATCCTAACAGCATAAAATCATGTGTACTATTAGATAAACCAAGCAGAAGAAAGGTTGAATTAGTGCCAGATTATTGTGGATTTACTATAGAAGACAAATTCGTAGCTGGATATGGCTTAAACTACGGAGATTACTACAGAAATATACCTTATGTATTTGCAGTAACTGATGAAGATAGAAAATAATTGACTTTTTTTTACAAAGATAATAATATAAGAATATAGCATTAAAAATTAATATTTATTCTATGAAGAGGAAAAGTAGTTAAATTTAGGCTCAACAAAGAGAGTCGAGGACGGTGGAATCTCGGCAAGAGAGAATTTAATGAATGGGCCTTGGAGAATTGTTTTTTGAGAGGTCAAATTTTTGAATTTGGCAATTTAGGTGGCAACGCGGCAATCCCGTCCTATAGATTTAGGAGGGGATTTTTTAATGGAAAATTTATCGATAAGGAGATTAAGAATATGAGAAAAACAATATTAACAGGTGATAGACCTACTGGTAAGCTACATTTAGGACATTATACAGGTTCTTTAAAAAACAGAGTAGCTCTACAAAATCAAGATAAATACAATATGTTTATAATGATAGCAGATCAACAAGCATTAACTGACAATGCTAAAAATCCTAAAAAAATAGTAGATAGTTTATTAGAAGTAACTATGGACTACATATCTGTAGGATTAGATCCAGCTAAGACAAATTTATTTATACAATCTCAAATACCAGAATTAGCAGAACTTACAGTATACTACTTAAATTTAGTAACAGTTGCAAGATTACATAGAAACCCAACTGTAAAATCTGAAATACAACAAAAAGGATTTGGAGAAAGTATACCAGCAGGTTTCTTCGTATATCCAGTCAGCCAAGTTGCTGATATAACTGCTTTCAAGGCTGATTTAGTTCCAGTTGGAAACGACCAAAAACCAATGATAGAACAAGCTAGAGAAGTAGTAAGAAGCTTCAATAATATTTACGGTGAAGTTTTAGTTGAGCCAGAAGGAATGTACCCAGAAGGAATAGAAGGAAGACTTCCAGGACTTGATGGAAAGGCTAAGATGAGTAAATCTCTAGGAAATGCTATATACCTAAGCGACGAAGCTGACGTAGTACAAAAGAAAGTAATGAGCATGTTCACAGACCCTAACCATATCAGAGTTGAAGATCCAGGATGTGTTGAAAATAATGCAGTATTTACTTATTTAGATGCTTTCTGTAAGGACAAAGACACTCTAGAAGAAATGAAAGCTCACTACAGACGTGGAGGCCTTGGTGACGTTAAGGTTAAGAGATATTTAAACGATATACTACAAGCTGAATTAGAACCAATTAGAGCTAGAAGAAAAGAATTAGAAAAGAACAAGGATTACTTATATGAAGTTCTTAGAAAAGGTAGCGATAACGCTAGAGCAGTAGCAGCCCAAACTTTAAGTGAAGTTAGAGATGCTATGGGAATTGAGTATTTTAAAGGAATGAAATTTTAATTTAATATAATATAAATTAACGTTTAAGAAAGATATGATTGCTATATAATGGTGATTATATCTTTTTTTAATTTATAGGAAATTATATAGATTAAAATGAAAATTACAGATACAAAATATTTTGCCTTAGAATAAAATTAATAAAAAATAGGGGGCGTAAGTATGAACTTAAAAAAAGCTAGATACAAATTGGAGCATGAAGCATTGCCATTATTTTATTTTGAAAACAAAAATATATTTATGTTGACCTTGTTAGAAATTAGAGGAGAATTACTTTACGATATAATGGATGATTTTTGTGATAAAATAGAATGTGAAAATCTTTATAAAAAAGAAGATTACAAGATAGATGCTCTAAATGTAAATGAAGAAGTTAAAATAGTCAGAGTAACTATGCCAGATCCAAGGGTAGAATTAGAATGTAAATATATTTATTTTATGTTTGATTTAAAGTTTGAAAAAATGAAGTATTTTACTGTAGAAAAAGCATCATTGGGAAAAGAGCTTTTATGTGGATGGGATGAGCATCGAAATCATTTAAATTATGGATTTTGCCCAGAAGATTTGAATGAACAATTACAAAAAATAATACAAATTTATATGGGATAAAATATAGAAGTTAAAAAAGTATTAAATATAAAACAGGCTGTCGCAAAAATGAAATTTGCGATGGCCTGTTAAATTTTAGGGACTATAATTAAACTGGATAAAAATTAATTATAATCGTTTTTAAAGTTACATCACCGCTATTAGAATAAGTATGTTTATTAGAGGCAGTAAATTTAATACTATCATCTGCATTTAATATAAAAGTTTCATTATTTACTTCTAAAGTCAATCTCCCTTCTAACACCATTACGTATTCTTCTGATTTTTTAGGATGTCCTATAGAAGTATAGCTAGCACCTTGATCTAGCTCCATTTGAAAAAGCTCAAAATTGCGATTAGGTGTATTTTTATAATAACAGTAGAGATGGTATTTTTCATCTTCATTTAATTGAGGATTTATATCTGATTTTTTTATGACATAAGTATCCTGCTGTTGTTGTTCTAGTAAGGATGTATATGGAACGTTTAATGCCGAAGCTAGCTTCCAAATAGTATTTATTGTTGGATTAGTTTCTCCTTTTTCTATTTGGGAAATCATAACTTTGCTGAGTGAAGATAACTCCGAAAGCTGGCCTAAACTTAAATTTCTATCACTACGAAGTCTTTTTAGATTTTCTGCTATGATTAAATTTATATTCATTATTATTTTTCTCCTTTTGTTAATAATATTATTGACAAATATATTTAACGTACGTAAACTATAATTAACGATAAATATATTTTACTTTTGTAAATTATATTTAATTATAACTTAGCTATAAAAAGGGGGCAAGGTTTATGAAAAAAATAATTGAAAATATTTATGATGCTATTGGGGAAACTCCTATGTTAAAACTTAGTAGAATTACTGAGCACTATGGAGTAGAGGGGAATATTTTTGCAAAATTAGAATACTTAAATCCAGGATTTAGTAAAAAAGACCGTCCTGCTTTACAAATGATTGAAGAGGCAGAGGCTAGTGGTGAATTAAAGCCTGGTCAAACTGTTATTGAGCTTACTAGTGGAAATACAGGAACAGGTCTTTCTATTGTTTGTCAAGCTAAAGGTCATCCTTTTATAGCTTGTATGTCTGAAGGAAACTCTATGGAGAGAGCTAGAATGATGCGCGCACTTGGAGCAGAGGTTGTTTTAGTTCCTCAAACTAAAAATTCAGTTAAAGGTCAAGTATCTGGTGAAGATTTAAAATTAGTAGAAGAAATGGCTGTAAAATTAACTAAGGAAAGAAATGCTTTTCGTGCAGACCAATTTAACTTAAAGGGATCTTATAGAGCACATTTTCATACAGCTGATGAGATGATAGAGCAAAGTGACGGAAAGATCGATTGCTTTGTAGATATATTAGGAAGTGGAGGTACATTTGAAGGGTGTGCAAAAAAATTAAAAGAATTTAACAAGGACATACGCTGTTATGTTGTTGAACCTGAAAATGCAGCCGTGTATGCAGGAAAAGATGTTATAAATGAAGGCCGCCATAAGATTCAGGGTTGTGGATATGCTATGGATTTATCAATAGTTAATAAGGACTTAATTGACGGATGCATTGCGGTTACTGATGAAGATGTTATTCAAGTTACAAGAGATTTAGCTAGATTAGAAGGAACATTTGTAGGATTTTCATCAGGAGCAAATGTTTGTGCAGCTATTCAATTATTAAAGGGTAAGGAAAAAGGAAAAAATATTGTTCTTACTCTAAATGACAGTGGATTAAAATATTTAAGTACTGACTTATTCTAAAAGATTAGATTATTTATAATTACTTTAGGAAAATTAATAAAAAAGTTAAAAAATAATATAATACAGCTACTAAAATTAAAATTAAGAAGAATAAATTAACTAAAATCGAGCATAAAATATACGATGTAGTAGAGTTGATTTGTGAGAGGATGGGGTTTTGTGAAAAAGAAATTATCAAAAATTTTAATTGCAGTAGCTGTTCTTGTTTTATGTCTCTATGGAGTAAAAAAGATCACAGGTAAATTTGGCATAAATATATTAGAAAAGTCAAATATCGAGACTAATTACGATCATGAATGGGACAACATAAGCAAAGAAGACGAAAAAATCATAAAAAAAGCAATCTCACTGGCGAGAGAAAGAGTAGAGATGGAATATGTATGGGGTGGTAAAGGTGAAATTATGACCGAAGAAAGGCTAGACGAGCTTATTGATTATTATGGAGAAAATCAATATCCATTAGATAAGGAAAAATACATAGGAAAACAAGCCTTTGATTGCTCTGGGTTGGCGTATTGGATTTATGAAGAAGCATCAGGCGTGAATATAGGTTATTCTACTACTCAACAGAGAGAAATTTTAGAAAAATATAAGGTAGAGGGAGATTTACAGCCTGGTGATTTGATTTATACTACTAGACATGTTGTAATTTATGTAGGAGATGGTAAGATTGTACAATCTAAGAATAAGTTTGAATATCCTAAAGGCGGAATACATGAACAACCGATTGGATGGTATACTAAAGGGGTTGCTTATAGACCGATTGATTACATAAATGATAAAAATAAATTTGATAAGGAATAGAATTTAGTTTAAGGCTATAGGTAGATTCATCTGGAAATAAATTTACCTATAGCTTTTTTGAAAATAAATCTAAAAAGGTTAAAACTAAGTTGCAAATTTATTTTAATTTCCTTTCGTAATAATTTCTTTAAGTATTGAAAATAAGTGCGAAATTACAAAGAAAGTTGTTTCAAAGTGCATGTAGTCTAGTATATTTTCATCCCATAAAATCTTGATTTCTGGTGGAAAGTCACAGTCTTCATCGTAAAATATGAATTTAACTGGAAGGAAATCAAAAACATCGATTATATATCCTACATCACCTTCAAGAATTTCATTTCCATTCAATTTTTTGCAAGCTTTCTTTAAGGCTTCTATATTTCCAGAAAATAAATTTTCGTATTTTAAGAACATAGTGCTATTGCTGTCTACGTGTCCGCCGTTTACAGTTCCTTTTAAACTATTAGGAGTAGACCACTTGCCTGATAGCTTTAAGCTGTCCTTTGAATAATCAAATAAATCTAAAATCGACATTACTTCATTGTAATTTGCGTTTATGTAGTTATTGTATTTATCAGGTTTTTCGATGCTACCAGTATGTTTATTTAATCTATATTCTTGAGATAGAAAATTGATATAAAGGTAATCCTCGTCACATTTTAAGTTGAATTTTTTTGCTATTTTTTCGTGATCCCATTTAGGAAATTCTAATACAGCTTTTTCGGCTTGAATTTCGTAATTTGTTTTTTTTATCATATAAATTTCCCCTTTAAAAATTTTGTACGATATTTATAAAGAAATCTTTTATATCGTTTAAATCATCTATAGAATCGAAATCGAAGCTTATATGACCATTTTCAGAATCGAATACATGGATTATATAAGGTGTTTTATCTAAAAATAATCTACAAATCCATTTGTTATCATCGTTTTTATAATTTAGTTGAAGATAATAATCACATTTTGTGTAATTTATATCATCTGGATTGACTGTATCTTTTACGACATTTTTGATTAAATCGAAGGCGTTTTTTTCTGCATCAGTCAAGTTTTCTTTAGCTAACTTTTCTTCAACCAATTGCTTAGCTTCTATTTCTTTATGGGTATTATCGCAATTAGTATCATCTAATTCAATGATAGTTTCTGGATTGAGTTTTTTAGTTATCTTATTTTGTAATTTACAAGCATTTTCAAGATATCTGTCAACCTTTTTTATATCATTTTCTTTTAAATTCAAACCTTTAAATTTATTTAGTTCATTTTTTAATTCGTTTAATTGTATATAAAATTTTTTTAAATCTGCTTCATTTAATTTTTTACCTAATTGGTATTGTATGTCGTTTAGCTGACACCATACTTTTGATATTGCTATTTTATTTGGATCGGTAGAAGGCTTTGGCATATTAAAAAAAGGGTGTTTTTTCTCCATAATTATTTAATTTCCTTTCCGTATATATTCTCTATAACTTTAAGGATAAATGATTTTAAATGTTTGCGCAATTGATAAATAAAAAGAGAATGAAATAAATGCGGTGATTTACTTCATTCTCTCGTTTATTTTATAAGAAAGTAAGGATAAAATTTTCAACTTTGGTTTTATTTTATAAGAAAGTAATTAGATAAAAATTTTCAACCTCTGTTTTAATTTTGTAAGTATTGTTTTAATCGAATTTTAATTTAATGATGGCAATCAATAAAATAGTCAGAGTACTGAAGCAATAGCGCTGAACTATTTCTGAAACCATCGTATATATGTTTACTTATAATTGTCTGCAATGCTTCAATGTCCTTTTTAGTAAGTGCTTCTACAATAGAGCAATGCTCTTCGTATAAAGTCTGTATATTGTTATCCCCGTGTAAGTTTATCAATGAGCGGAATCTTTCGTAGTGCTGGTTGATTCCGAATATCATATTCCATATGCTTTCTTTGCCGGCGATACGGAATATTAATTTATGAAAATTATTGTCGTATTTTATGAAATCAGTTACTGTATGTTCATCGCCAGTTGCATTTTGTAAGAATCGCTTTTGTTCGTTCAAGCTAAATTCTAGCTTAAGCTCATCTGCTTCAGAAAAAGATATTGCCAAGTCCTTTAAAATAGATTGCTCAACTACTTTACGGATGTAAAGCACGTCTGAAATCTGGTTTATGTCCATAAGTGATACGAAGGTTCCGATATGAGGTTTTACCTCAAGTAGACCTTCATTTGCTAGAGCCTTGAAAGCATCACGCACTGGAGTACGAGATACATTGTACTTGGTTGCAGCATCTGTTTCACTTATAGAGCTTCCAGGAGCCAATTTAAGACTTAGTATATCCTCCTTCAACCCTGTATAGACAACATTTGATGAAGCGTTATTTTTTTTGTTTGCCATCTAAGTTTTCCCCTGTTTTTTAATAATTATTTTTCTATTTTGTTTAATTGCTCATTTAATTTAGCAACTTGTGGATTATCGCATTTGATTCCCATGAAGTTTAAGATAGACATAAGTGTCATTGTACTAGCCATATTTAGCATTTCTTCAGTCATAGGGATTCCTTCAGCGTTTTCATTTAATTCTTCAAGTGCTTTTAAAGCTACTTCCTTTGCAGCTTCGTTTTCAAATATATTTCCAAAAGTATCTTTTATTGAGTAATACCCTTCTGGAAATTCTAGCATATTTCCAGTTGTTATGTCAATCCAGTTCTCTACATTGCCACCTGCAGCAGTATCTTTTAATACATATTCATCAGTAGCTTCTTCTATACGGTTTAATTTTATTTCGTCAGTTAAGTCTCCTGCTTTAACTGAGATAGTATTTTCGCCTAGAGCTAGAGGTACATTTTCAAATGTGAAGACTTTATTTCCTTCTAGAGTTTTGAATTCTTCTCCATTTACGAATAAAGTAACACTGTTTAAGTTAGAGTAAACTTTTACAGTAGTTGCTTCGTGAGCTCTATTTACATATCTACGTCCGCATATATGAACCATTGGTTTAGTAGCCCAGTAAGCTTGGTATATATAGAAGGCGTCTTTTTTGATTTTACGGTCGTATGTTATTAGACCTTTGTTGTTACGTCCTTGAACTCCACCTTCATCGCGGTTATCAGCTGCGAAATCGAACATATTCCATACGTAAGTTGCCCATAGGAATGGTCTTTCATCGAATATTTTTGCCATGTGTTCGTGGTATAGAGCATGGTATTCTTCTGAGTAATCTTTTACCTTAGGGTCATCTGAATGCCATTTTAATATACCTTCAGCACCGTATTCTGATATACCTAAGCATCTATCTGGGAAACGAGTGTGGTAATCATCTATCCAGTCTTCGTTTTGAGTTAATTCACCCATGTACCAACCGAAGTAGTGGTTGTAAGCTATTATGTCTGGGTAAGTTGCAGCTGGACTTGCAGGATCAAGTATGCATAAGTTGGCTACAGTAGTTTTTCTAGTTTTATCTAGAGAGTGAGCTAAGTCGTTTACTGCATTAAGATTTTCTATTAACGCTTCGTCCTTGTCGCCCTTCATTGTTATTTCATTAGAAACTCCCCAGAAGCATATAGAAGGGTGGTTGTAGTTTTGTACTATTAATTCCTTCATTTGGTTTAGTGTATCTTGTTTAGCTTCTTCTGTATTCATAAATACAGATATGAATGGTATTTCAGCCCAAACTACCATACCGTATTTATCACATAAATCGTAGAAGTATTGGTCGTGTTGGTAGTGAGCAAGTCTTATAGTGTTTGCTCCAACTTCACGGATAAGCTCCATATCTTCGTCGTGTTCTTTAGTAGTAAGAGCCCAACCCATATCTTCTCTATCTTGGTGTCTAGAAACTCCACGAAGAGAGTAAGGTTTACCATTTAATATAAATCCTTTATTAGGGTCTACCTCAAATGAACGAACACCGAAATTAGCAGAAACCTCGTCTATAGCCACATGGTTTAAGTAAAGAGTAGCAACTGCTCTATATAAATATGGATCTTCTATACCATTCCAAAGATGTGGATTTTCCATAGTTAAGTTTGTTTCTGTCATATTAGAAGGAGTATCTTCTAATACTAAATTGTTTTCTTCATCGTATATAGAGTATTTGATAGTTAAATTATTAACTATGTTAGATACAAAAGATTTTACATTTATATCGCAAGTTCCGTTTTCATTTAAAACTGGAGTAACTTGTATTCCAGGAGCCCCACAGTATTCTAAATCAAAGTGAGTTTCAGCAACCTCTATTATATTTACATTTCTGTATATACCACCGAAAAATGTGAAGTCGGCAACTTGTGGGTAAGTTTTTTGGTTAACTGTGTTATCAGCTTGAACTAATATTGTATTTTGTCCATTTTTTAATTGGTTAGTTATATCAAATCTGAAAGTAGAGAATCCACCTATATGCTCTCCAACATGAGTGTTGTTTACATATACATTTGCTATACAGCTAACACCTTCGAATTCTATAAAGTATTTTTTATTTTCTTTTATTTCTATATTTAATTCCTTGCGATACCAAAATTTATCGCGGATATAATCTCCACCACCGTCTTGGCCATCTAAGTTATTCCAAGTGTGAGGAATGTTTACCTTATCTCCATTTGCTGTCATTGCATTGTCTGCGCTGATATTTTCTTTTATAAAGATCCAATCAGCGTTGATTGATGTAATTTGTCTCATAAGAACCTCCATTTTATTAATTTTATGAATAGTATTATTATACTAGCTGTTTATTATGTGTATATGAAATTTATATAGATACACTTGTATACTAGTATATGGAAATTTTATCTTTGATAAATAAAATTTATTGAGATTAATTATACTATTTAAAAATTAGTTATGTCAATATAAAAAAGGTTTTCAAAAAATAATATTGAGTATTTTACAGCAATATATAAAAAAATTTTTATTGAAAATAAATTTATTGTTTACAACTTGTATACAAGTGTGCTACTATTAGATTGTTATTAAAATAACACAATCGATTGGTGTTGATTTGTAAATGAATAAACTACAAATAAACTACATGATAACAAAATTTAAAAATAAAAATTACAGAAATAATAATTAAAAATCTAAAAGACAAAACAATTAAAAAATTAAGCATCGGGGGTTTCAAGATGGACTTACGTGAAGTGAACAACTTAGGATTAGAATCAGACAAAACAACTACAAAAGCTTTTGGAATAAAAGATAAAGTAGGTTATTTATGCGGTGATTTAGGAAACGATTTTATGTTCCTATTTGCGAGTATGTATTTAATGATATTTTACACAAAGGTATGGGGCGTTAGTGCTTCATTAGTAGGTGTGTTATTTTTAGTATCTAGATGTATAGATGCGTTTACAGATATAACAATGGGACGTATCGTCGATAAAGCTAAAGCTACAAAAGACGGTAAATTTAAGCCATGGATAAAAAGAATGTCAGGACCAGTTGCAATATCGAGTTTCTTAATGTATCAATACAGCTTAGCAGGAGCTTCTATGACAGTTAAAGTAATAGTGATGTTTGTAACTTATATATTATGGGGTTCTATATTCTATACATCAATAAATATTCCATATGGATCAATGGCATCAGCTATAACTGATAAACCAGATGAGAGAGCATCTCTTTCAACTTGGAGAAGTTTAGGAGCAACATTTGCATCTGTTATTATAGGAGCAATAGTACCACAAGTTATATATTATGCAGATGCCAATGGAAATCAATTAGTAAGTGGACCAAAATTCACTTTAGTAGCAGGTATATTCTCAATATTTGCATTAGTTTGCTATATAGTTTGTTATAAATTAACGACAGAACGTGTTAAGTTAGAGCCTGCACAAAAAGAAAGTGCATCTCTAGCAGAAACTTTTAAAACAGTAGTATCAAATAGAGCTTTATTATCAATAATAGCTGCAGCGATAGTTTTACTATTAAGTAGTTTTATGTCTCAAACAATGAACACATATTTATTTGCGGATTATTTCAAAGATATAAATGCTTTATCAATGCTTAATATGATAGGTTTACCGATAAACCTAATGCTAGCAGCAGTAGTAGTAAAAATATCAGCTAAAGTTGGTAAAAAAGAATTTTCAGCAATGGGTATGTTTTTAGCAGGAGCAGGTTACATATTAATATACTTCTTAAAATTAGAAAGTTCTTGGGCATTCTTAGGATACTACACAGTAATAACACTTGGTGTAGCAATATTTAACATGCTTATATGGGCAAAAATAACTGATGTTATAGATTATAACGAAGTTAAATTTGGAGATAGAAATGACGGTATAATATACGGAGTTTACTCATTCTCTAGAAAAATAGGACAAGCTCTAG
>NZ_JBJDXL010000442.1:0-2754 GCF_051866655.1 Intestinibacter sp. | reverse complement strand
GTAAAAGCTCTCTTCTATTATAAAGATGGAGAAGTGCATACTGCGTCTAGAGGTGGATCAGATTATGATTGTTCTACTGAACACTTACGCACATATCCTCCTTTAGTTAACTTCTTTAAACACCATCCTACAGTTATCCTCGATGGTGAGTTATTTACTCGATTTAAGAGCCTTCAACAAATTTCAGGTGCTGCTAGATTGGAAAAAGGAACTCAAGATTGTAGTTGGCTTCAGTATTGGATATATGATTGTTATGATACAGGTAATCCAGAAATGAAAGCTGCTGATAGATGGGATTTCTTAGTAGAAGGATTAGAAGATGATAATGATATACTTGTATATTGTGGTCCAGAAGACGATATAAAAACAGATCCTGTAAGGTTATTAATGCATAGAGTTGTTGAAGGATGGGATACTATGAAAAAAGTCCATGATATTTATGTTTCTGATGGATTTGAAGGTGCCGTTATAACTGATCCATCTAAACCATATAAGCCAGGGTCTAGATGTAATAATCTAATTAAGATAAAGGAGTATAAGTCTGAAGACTTCAAAGTAATAGGATACAAATTAGGACTTAGAGGATCTGAAGATATGACCTTTACTTGTGAATTAGAAGATGGTAGAACCTTTGAGGCTATGCCAGTTGGTAATAGAGCTACTAAAGAGGAATATGTAGAGAACTTTGAAGAAAAATATAAGGGACATAAGGCTGAATGTACATATTTTAGCTATTCTGATGATGGAATCCCTACACAACCAAAGTTGAGAGTATTTAGGTTCGATTTAGAATAAAAAACCATGAAATTTAAAGGAACAATTATAATTACAGATCCTTGCTACATAGTATTAGGTAATAATTATAGTGATACAGCATTAACCTCCGATGATTGGCTAGCTTGTAATTATGGGAAGAACATGAAAGTTCTTGGAATTACTAACTATATTTCCGAAAGAACTATCTATGGAGATTGGATGTGTGAAACTTATAGAATAAAAGAAAACCCAATAGATACTATAGATAGCATAGTAGAAGCTAATAGGCAGGATAATTATATAGACCTAGAAGCCGAACTTATAGGTAAATTTACTGCTAATAGTGGACAAGTTGGAGTATTTCTTTTAGATGAAGTTAGAAAATATAACCCAGGAATTGATGACTGGATAAGAACTAATCCTTATAGCATTACTACTATAGAAGATTTTGATGGAGAAGTTGAATATTATGTAGATAATGATGAGGATGCTCATATTTGTGGAACTGGAAACATTAATTTCTTTACAACTAGAACAGGACTTTAATGAAAGGTATTAAAATATCTCAATCTATAACAGATAGATCTAATGAAATAATTAGAATGTATTTCAAGGATGTATCTAAGATTCCATTAATTACTCCAGAGGAAGAAAAGGAATTAGCTTATAAAGCAAAAGATGGAGATAAGAGAGCTATAGATAAACTAGTAGTATCTAATCTTAGATTCGTCATATCTGTAGCTAAACAATACCAAGGTCGAGGATTAGATTTACTTGATCTTATCCAAGAAGGAAGTTGTGGGATCGTAGAAGCGGTAAAGCACTACGATCCCACTAAAGGTTTTAAATTTATCTCCTATGCTGTTTGGTGGATAAGGCAAGCTATAGTTCGAGCCATTTCTAACCAATGCAGAACTGTACGATTACCAGTTAGTCAAATAGTTGGTATCAGTAAAATAAATAAGGCTTCTGATAAATTCGAACAAGAGTACGGTAGAAAACCATCTATTAAAGAATTAGAAGAAGAAACTGGATTTACGGATAAGAAAATTAATAAGATAATGTATGCTGATTCTAAATCGGTATCTCTTGATAGTCCTATCCGAGAAGAAGATGCTAGCTGTTTAATTGATATTATAGCTAATCCTAATTCAGTAGAAACTGATAAACATCTAATTGATCCTGTTATTCCTAATGAAATAGATAAACTATTAAAGAAATTACCAGATAGAGATAGTGACGTTCTAAGAATGTTTTATGGAATAAAGATGATTCCTATGTCTAGTAAGGAGATAGCAAACCGATTTGGAATAAGTTCTGAGAGAGTTAGACAAATACAACATAATGCTCTTAACTATATAAGAGAGAATTATAAGAAACAATTAGAGAATATATTATGATAATAGACAATTTTGATATAATATCTAAGATGCTCAAATTCTCAAACCCAAATGAGTTCTATTATGTTACTATACTACAAAGAAAGAAAGATGGTAACAATGATATAAGAGCTAGTAGCGGTCGTAGATTAATTAGGTCATATTGTATCTATAGTCTAGAAGAATTACTTGATTTGAAAGAGAGAATTATAGAACTATGTAAAAACAATAATGCCAGAGCTTATATAAATCCTAATGTTCGTGATGCCAATCAAGTAGCTCTAGAATGTTCTAAAAGATACATAGACTTAGTTCAAACAAATAGAGCTTATCAAGGAAATAGAATATGGGATAGCGTATGTGGAAGTTGTAAAGCTCCTAATCACAAAGCATTATGGATAGTGGATATAGATAATCCAAATCTTTTAAAGCTAATAAATGCTATCATATCCTCGTGCAGACACGATAAGAAAATTGAGTATAACTCATTTACTATTCCTACAGTTCATGGCTACCATATAGTTTGTAATGGGTTTGATGTAAATCAGTTTCAAGAAAAATTAAAGATACAGATGATAGAACCAATAGATATACATAAAGATAATCCAACATTATTATA
>NZ_JBJDXL010000441.1:0-2759 GCF_051866655.1 Intestinibacter sp. | reverse complement strand
TTCTTTTCCAATAATGTGAGGTGACAACCGTCTATCGGCAGTGCCACTTTATAATTATATTAATAATGAAAAATATTTCCGTCAATACTTTGATTTATAATATTTTGTTTGTTTATCAACAAACTACAAAAGAGATGCTTACTTAATGGTTATATCCTATTTCCATTGTTAATTGAGTAGGAAGATATACTATATGACGATAACGGTGTTTGATGTCGGTTTCGTAATCATTCAAATGCAAGTAGAATAAACATCAGTTTTTTAATGGAATATAGATTCACATTTTCGAGTTTATATTATGAATAGAAATATGAATTAGCTAGAATTAATGCTATATAATCTATTTGACGAAATAATCGTCAAATGGTATCCTATTATAAAGAATATATAGTGAACTTGATAATATTTAGTGATTATTTCAATAAATATGATATAAAGTATTAGGAGTTTTAATGGTTTTTAAATTTATTGCTGAAAACTTCAAATCTTTTAATAGCCCTACTGAATTGAACTTAATCTCCTCGTCAAAGATTAGATCCAAGATAAATCATAGGGTAGAAGTAGGTACAAACTTAAAGGTTTTGAAACATGCTGTTATATATGGAGCTAATGCATCAGGAAAGAGTAATCTAATAGAAGCTTTGTCATTTTTTATTACTACTGTGAATGAAGGTCTTCCTATAAACTCATCCAAGTTATTTTGCAGAAATAAAGAAGAGAATAATAATAGAAATAGTGTCTTTGAAATACAGATGGAATTAGATGGCAAATACTATGCTTATGGATTTAGTTCCATACTTTCAGAAAGAAAGATAACTGGAGAATGGCTCTATAAATTAAGTATAACTGGATCTAGTTCCTGTATTTTTGAAAGAGAAACAAATAGTAAGCCTATTATAGGAAATGGCTTGATTATTGACAGAGAGGAAAGAAACAGACTTGAAACATACTCCTCAGATTTTGAAGACAATAATAACTCTTTATTTCTAAGTGAAATGAACAGAGGTAAAAAACTATTTGGTGGATTAAATGTCTTTGAGAATGTATACAAAGCAATAAAAAACAACATTGTAGTAATTAAGCCAAGTTCTAGAATAGTTAACTTCCAACAATACTATAATACAGATTCTCTAACAGAGATAAATGAAATGATCAGTACTTTCGATACTGGTGTAAGCGATATTCGAATTGAAGAAATAGATATCAGTGAGCTTGAAAGAATGGTTCCTCAATCTGTTTTGCAAGATATACTTGAAAATTTGAAAGCAAGAAAAAGTGAATATCCATACCTTCCTGCACGATTTTCAGGTAGAACAAATAAAGCTTTCTTTGGTATTGAGCTTGAAAACACAGGTGATATTAAGATAAATACAATCAAAATGAGGCATGGTAATTCTATTTGTGATTTTGGGTTTGATGAAGAATCAGATGGAACAAGAAGGCTTTTTGACCTTATGGATATACTCTTAAAAAAATCTGACGATACAGTTTTTGTAGTTGATGAATTAGAGAGAAGCCTTCATCCAAAATTAACTGAGCGTTTCTTAGAATTATTTATTGAAAAGCATAAAGAGAGTAAAGCTCAACTTATTTTTACGACTCATGAACCTTCGATAATGGATTTAAATCTATTCAGAAGGGACGAGATATGGTTTGTAGAAAGGGATAATAATAACGATAGTACTCTGTATCCTTTGGACAAGTTTAAGGAAAGATATGATAAGAAACTAAGTAAGGCATACCTTGAAGGAAGATATGGAGCTATTCCAGTGTTTAAAAGATTTGAGTTTAAAAAGGGGAAATAATGTCCAGAATTCACTGCTATTCTAATTGGAATAAGCGAACAACAGATAGAAACAAACAAATTGACCCATATAGAAAGTATATTTTCGTCTGTGAAGGGAAAAATACAGAATGCTGGTATTTTAAAAGACTAATTGATTTGAAAAAAGAACTGGATATTCATCCTTTAATTGATGTCCAATTGATGGAAAAACCAGAAGGAGAAGAAAATAACTCAAACCCCAAAAAATTGATTGAATTTGCTGACAGGCTTAGAAAAGAAACAGAAATGAAGTTTGACAGAAAAAACGATAGGATAATAATTGTCTTTGATGTTGATATCTTCAAACATGATTTAAAAGGAAAAGAAAAATTTCAAAAGCTATTGGACGATAGAAAAGAAAATATTTTTGCTGTAACTAATCCAAGTTTTGAATTGTTTCTGCTACTCCATTACGATGATGCTTATAACAAATACATAAAATGCAAAAAGAAAGAAATATTTGAGAATAATAAAGAAACGAAAAAAAGAAAATTCATTGATAAATACTTCTCTTCAGTGAGTAAAATGAATCCAAAGGAAAATCCGAAAATTGGTAATCTAGCAGAAAAAGTAAAAACTGCCATAAAAGAAGAAAAACATTTGAACCAAAATATCGACAATGCTTTAAACGAGATAACTAGCAATGTAGGAAAGGTAATACAAGATATAATTGATGATAAAACATAATTTATATAGGCCACTTGATGTGGAGTGGCCTATATAGAGGAGTATTATTTAAACTTCCATATGATATCGTTGACAATGAGCTCTTTCTCGAAGGTTTCGAATGTCGTATCTTCACCGATATGTACGTGTTCGATTCCCATGATTCTCGCCCAGTCATGCATCATTGTGCTGTCTACATCGTAGCTAAGAACACTATGATGGGCACCACCTGCAGCGATCCAGCACTCCAGTCCAGTCTTTAAGCTTG
>NZ_JBJDXL010000440.1:0-12533 GCF_051866655.1 Intestinibacter sp. | reverse complement strand
TGCCTGCTGGGGTCACCGAGGTTGAGATTATTGATTAGACAAAGACTAGAGAGGCAGATGAAATTGGAGATGGCGAGAAAAAGTTGAATTCACATATTGATTTGAGTGAGCTAAATCAGAATATTTCTGATGATGATGTACAAGCTATAGACGGTCTGTACGATGCTACATATAAGCTTAGGCCGATGTCGTTGATACCAGGGGACATTAGCATAACTGGGAACAAGGTTTTGAGAACTATTATAAAATCTGGGAAAACTTCGGATTTACTGGGGTACCATATAGATCAATTATACGAGTATTTGAAATCGGACAAACCTATACAGTGGTCAGAAAATGGTACAGTTAGCTGGAATTTGTGGACAAAAGTCGATAGCACAAAGTCGGCTGTCGAGTGGAGAATGCTCAGTGGAAAATTTAACATATCAGAGACTCAGATGAAAAAGATAAAATCAAATGAGGCAGAAGTATTATTGGGGATACCTGCTGATAATGATTACGGATTTGAGCTTGTAATACCATTTAACGATATTATTAGTGTATTTTTAAATAAAAGTCCGACATCTATAAACTATACGAGTCGATCTACCTTGAAACAGTATTGCTTAAATAGTGAGATTGCTAATTACAGGAATTTAGATACCTGTCAACAAAATGAATATCATTGCGAGCTTTCAAATCACACAGATGGGTACCATGTAGACACAAATACGCTAGATCAAAATAATTTATTGGATACTAGCATATCCGACAATCTTATAGCAGGTGAAAATACAATAGACATATTGATAGGAAATTTAATAACAAGTGAAAGTCTGTTGAATAGCTCGTATGGATTTTCTAAGCTAAATGTTTATATAATTGAGAGTCCTAAAATAGATATAAGCGCACAATTTTATACGTATCAAAATGAAGAAATTGTTTATTTTGATGAAGATTACCTTCCTAAAAAGGATCAAAAGGTGTACTTGAGAATAGATATAGAAAATAAGTCGGAAAATATAACCTTGAACAATTTAGATTTAGTGATGAAGATAAATTCAGAATTGCCGATTGAAATAGATGGAAATAATGTGTTTTTCAATAATCAGGACATAAGCTCTAAGATAAGGTGCTATATAAATGAGGATTTTTCTAATCAATATACGCTAAGTGAGCTCAAGAATATAGCTTCTGGACAAAAAATCACGATAATGTCAGAAGATATAAATTACACGATTACACAGAAAAACTGCAAGGACAAGTATGTCTACATAGAAAGTATCGCGAAATTAAATTATATAAGAGATAATCTGACTTATATACAAATCAGAAGGTGTGAAAAGATTTCGGGACTTATAAAGGAAAATAGGATTAAAATTCCAGTTAGCAACGCATTTGGCTGCCTTAATATAACCTGTTCAGTTGAAAATCCAGACGATATTAGCTTTATGGTAAATATAAGTGGCAGTGAGGATTTTGCGAATTTATTGATAAAACCAGGACAAACCTATACAATAAACGATTTGCGTCTAAGTCAGTACGACATAAATTTGATAGTGCCACAGGATTATCAGGTTGTAGATACAGATACATATTCGAGCTCAACTCAAAACAAAGTCAGTCTAAGCTCTACCAATTACGAAAAAAATGTACAGATCGAGCTCAAGAAGAAAAGCAATCCTTATTTTTACAAAAATGATCAAGAAACAGTAAGTTTGAGCTTTGATTAGCTCGAAGATAAGAAACCAAGGTGATAAAATGAAAAAGGCTTTTTTTGCTATGCTGGTTGTGATTTTAGTTTTTAATTGCAGCTATATAGAAGCGATGTTTTTCAATAAATTTTTAAATAAGGTGAATACTACAGTTCAAACTTGTAAAATAGATTTTTCAATTAACGACGATTCTGTCCAAAAGCGAGAAATTAAATTCGATGAATTATTATCAGAGCAGGAATCATTTGTAGGTGTAGATTTCGATGTCAAAAATAACAGTAAATGCGATATTTTCGTTAGAATTGCAGTACTTCCAATAGTTATCGATGAAAATAATCCAAATATTGCGTATAAATTGAGCAATTCCTCCTGCAAAATTCAATATTTAAATGATGACAGTAATATCCTAAATTCGACTTATTGGGAAAAATCGAGCGATGGATATTATTATTATAAAAAATCTATGAAGGAAGGCGATAGTTTAGAGAATAAGCTAATTTCGGGTATAAAATTAAATTTGACTAAGAGGGAGAGGATAGAGCTTGGAGATAAGCAGCTTCAAGTTGTTGTCAGAGTCGAGTCCAAACAGAGTAAGCATGAGGATTATAGCAATTTATGGTAATGGCTTGAGGCTGTGGTAAAAGTTGAGTGTAAAGTATGTGGAGGTTTAAATATTAATGAAAAGGTTAGACTTTTTTAAGGAGGGTTTTAATGAAAAAAAGTAAAAAGTTGGCAATTGCAATGGTTGTTATATTGATTCCTGCTATAGGATTTGGTTTTGGTTATTTTAAATGGAGTAAAAATAAAGATTTATCTAATCAGACGCTTACAGTAAATGGTGGCATAACTGTGGAGGAAATTTCCAATGATGAAGGATTAGTTCCTGGAGATCAAATCTGTGGTGCTATTGGATTTAATATCGAATCGACAGCGCCTAGTTTACTTAGGGTGAAGGTCGAAGCTTCTTGTAATGGTGATAATGGATTAGCAGATGTTGGCATAATAGAAGCCACTAAAAATGACTGGATAGATGGAGGAGATGGATATTACTACTATACAAAAGCAGTAGATAAAGATACACAAAATTCACAGATATTGGAATTTACTGATTCTATAAAGTTTGATGCTAAAAATGGCGAAGATGTAAATGACTATCAAGGTAAGGAAATAAGCACTAAAATAACGGCAGATATGGTACAGGCTAAATACGGTGTTTTTGAAACTGAATGGCGAATTGGCTCAGGACATCCAGCATATCAACAGTTAAAGACAGCATCAGATGCAGTTACACCATCAAATTAAATTTAAGTAAAAATAAGCAAAAGGTGCCCTATACTTTGTATAGGGACTTTTTGAACTTTATTTATCCTTTGATATTCCATCGATTAAATTTGCGTATAAAATAGGGCAACGGCTCAATCTAGGATGGTCGGGATCAAATGTAGTTACTCTGACACCTGGGTGACCATTTGCCGTAGTAGATGTAGATTCTATTAAGATGCCTGGTGCCACGTAAATTGCTACATGGTGGATATGGTAGATTCCGTCTATTCTAGGGCAGTTTTTCCCATTTTTGCATTTGTAGTTGTTGAAAAATATTAAATCACCAGGCTGAAGCTTGTCTTGATCTATATTACAGCCTAGATTTAGACAGATTTTGGCCTGCTCGTAGCTTCTTTTATTTTGGAGATAGTCAATTCCAACCTTGGAATATACATAGCTCGCGAAGGAATTGCATCTTAGTTCGCCGTCTTTAGTTCCATATGGAGTACCGATTTTTTTAAATGCTTCTTCTAATAGCTTTGTTCTCTTATCATCGGAGGTAGCCTTGATAGATGTACAGACTCCATTTTGGTCGAAGCTAAAGCATAAATTGGAAATTGTAACGGAGCCGTTTTTCTTCATTTTATATGTGTTTTGATCAAAGTAGTAAATTTTATCGCCGATAGATTGCAGACCACTTAATAGGTAGCCATTTTTAGGGTGCGCGTAATATGTGTTTCCATCTATATTGAACATACCGTATTGGACTCTGCAGTCTTTGAAATAGTAGTATCTACCGTCGATTTTTTTTAAGTCGTCTGATAGAGATGAGGCTTTGCTGTCGTCAAAAAATATATTCAAAGCTTGAACCTCGTCTGAAGCTTGGGCATATGTCAAATTATTAGGCAGAATAATTGCGTTAAATAGTACGATAGAAAGTAATATTATTTTAAAAAATTCCATGATTTTCTCCTTTCAAAATAGTTTATAGCGAGTAAATAATAGCTTGTTTATATGTATTATGACCAAAATGATGAAAAATATGTAAAAAAATATAAATTTTATAAAAATAAAACGATATAAAATTAAGAATTTAAATTTTAAAATATATATAAAAATAAAAAAATGCAATACAAATGAAAATGACTCCGACAACGGCACGTTTTTTGGGGAGATAAAAATTATGAGATAGGATACTATAAAGGTACGAAGTTAACGAGGGACAGAGAATAAGTTAACGGGAAATCCAATTAATAATTTAAACTGAGGGAATTATAAATTAGTAATAGGTTTAGGTAAATACGGTATAGAGCTGGTGGAGTGAGGGCTACTGGCTTTATATAAAGGCTGTGAGGCGGTTTAAATAATCGCTTTACGGTCATTTTTTGTGTAAACAATTGATAAATTAAGTGATATAATATGTACAAAAGTACAGTTTAAAGGAAGGTTTATTAATTGGAAGGCAAGTTGAAAGGTAAAGGTAAGGTTACTAAAAAATCTAAAAATAAAGTTACAAAGCAATGTAACGAGAAAAATAGCATCTTGATAGATAGTTTTAATAAAATAAGAGAAATTGTGAGAATTATATATATTTACAGTTCTTACAATAATAATGAAATTTTTAATGTATCTGAGAGAAAGCTCAGATCTGAAAAACATAGGATTAAGAATATCTTTGAAGAAAATTGTAAGGATAATTACGAGAAAAATAGAAAATATGTCGGATTATGCTACGATGCAGTTATTTATTCAAAGAATTTTTTATCTCAGGCTTATTTTATAAAAAATTTTCAGGATTTCGATTTGATACTGTATTTTTTTGTTTTAGAGATTTTAAATCAGGGTCCTATGAGTATGGATGATATTTTAGATGAATATGAAAAAATAAGTTATATCAAGGGGAAGAAAAATAAATCCGACGATATAGCAAGCTCCACTACAATGGAAAGACACCTAAAAAAATTGTTAAAACAGGGCTTGATAGAAAGAGTAAAAGACGGTAAAAAATACTTATATAAATCAAAGGAGGAATTTTTTGGAGATTTTTCCTTGGGACAAAAGGAGGCAATCCTGAATATAGCTACTTTTTATTCTGAAATCGCACCTTATAAAGTTCCTGGATATTATTTACAGGAAACCTTGAAGAGCGATTCAGATATAATGAATTTAAATTACTACGATAATGAAGATGTCTATAAGGATTGGTATTATTTTTCTGGAAATCAACTACATAGTATTTTAGATGAGATAGTTTTGTTTAATATAGAAAAAAACAGGTTTGTTGAGATAGAAAAGTATGAAGGAAACAAGATAAAGGCTTGTTATTTATATAAAATAATAGATCCAATACATGGAAGATTATATGTGATGACTAGAGGTATAGATGAAAATAACCTAGTTACAGACGAGTACATAATTTTTAGGGTGGACAAATTAAAATCAGTAAGGGCGCTTAAGAAGAAGCCTAAAAATTTAGATGATATAGATTTAAATAAAAGATTAAACATGTGGAACTGCTCGATTTCACCTCAAAAGACTAGAACCTTGGAGGAGGAAACTGTGCAGGCTATTTTCTACATCGACGAGACAAAGGACAGAGATTTATATGAAAGGCTTTTGAGGGAAAAAAAATGGGCTACCTTAGAGAAAATCGATGATGGAAAATATTTATTTACAATAAATGTAATAGAAACGACTGAGCTAATACCTTGGTTTAGAACGTTTGAAGGGCATGTTGTAATTTTAAATAAAAATTTGAATAAGAGGTTTCAAGACGAAAGAAACAAGTTATTACGAAGATATGGGGCATTTGAATAATGGAGTATTTTAATACATATAAAAATAAATTATTTATAATTTTAACTAGAATAATGAATCAGGCTGTAGATGGCAGAAAATTTACAGATGAAGAGGTCGAACAGCTTTTGAAGGACACAAAAATTGCAGACGAGGACTTTATAAAAAATGTTCTTGGATACAGTGAAAATCCTTATAAGATAATGGGTGCAGACTTTAAGCCTATGTTTACAGATAAAAAAATTCCTGTAAATCCGACTATTTTGGAGAAGCGCTGGCTAAAATCAATAATAAATGATGAAATGGCGAGATTATTTTTAGATGAGGATATAATTTTAAAGCTAGAAAATAAATTAAAAGATGTAGAGCCTCTGTTTAAAATGGATTTGAAACAGGTTCAGGATATAGATCATAAATTAATTAAGGTTATAGTATGCTCTTTTAGATATAATAAATTTATAAAGTACAGATTTAACCATAAAGGTCAGCAGTACGAGCATATAGGAATACCGTTTAAGCTAAACTATAGCGTAATGGAAAACAAGTTTAAATTATCTGTTTACTGTATAGAAAAAAGAGAGCTTTTTTATATTGATTTAGATAGTATAGAGGATATTGAGTTTTTTGAGGATTTAAATGACGATTTAATATTGTTACAAAAGGAAATAGACTCAATTGGCAAGAGAGAATTTTTTAAGAGAGAACTAAGCAATCAGATGGTTACCTTGAAGATGCAAATTATTCCAGCATTTGATCATAATACAGCAGAGAGAGCTCATTTTTTATTTTCTACATACGATAAAAAGTCATTTAAGATGGAGGATCACTATATTTTAGAGGTCAAATATTATAAATTTGATGAAGAAAATGTGATAAAAAAAATACTAAATCTTGGAATTTATGCTACAATATTAGAACCAGAAGAAGTAAAACAAAAGGTTGTGTCTATGCTTTTAAAGGGGTATAATTTACAGAAAAGATTTGATAATGAAATGGGTGAAAACTATTTAATTTAAGTTTCATAAAGTATGAAACTTTAAATGTTTATAATATAGAATTGCACATTGCTAGGAGGTGCTTTATATGTTTAAATTTAAAACAAATAACTTATTAGATGGAATAATGTATGTAGTTATGGGCATAATTTATTGCGCAGTAGCTGCTTATTTTGTTTCAATTAGAACGAATATAGTGCATGCGATAATTACAATTTTATCATTTGTCGTTGGGGCAATAGCTTATTTTAAATTGAGCTTTAGAAAGACTACGGATGAGGTAAAACAATAGAGGTGAATAGAAATGGCAAAAAAAGTAAAAACGAATGCGATGAGAATTTTAGATTCTAATAAAATAAATTACGAAACACATTCATATAAAACAGATGGGGAGCATGTAGACGGGATTACCGTTGCAAATGCTATAGGTAGAGATGTAGATCAGGTATATAAAACATTGGTGGTTCAAGGTCACAGCAAGGAATACTATGTTTTTGTAATTGCAGTCGACCAAAATTTAGACTTGAAAAAGGCTGCAAAGGCAGCTGGAGAAAAAAGCGTCGAAATGATTCATGTCAAGGATATAAACAAGGTCACAGGATATATAAGAGGTGGTTGCTCTCCTGTAGGAATGAAAAAATTATATGGAACCTTTGTAAATGAAAAGGCCAAGGATTTGGACACTATAATAGTCAGTGCTGGTAAGATAGGGCATCAAATCGAGCTAAAGCCTGAGGATTTGCAAAAAGTTACTAATTTTAAGTATGCAGATGTGATACATTAATATAAACGTTGAAAAGGGATATTTAAAATGGATTTTTCTAGTTTTGAATATCCCTTTGTATTTGTGAACAAATCGAAAAACAAATATTTTGATATTCAAATTACTATTGACTTGTAAATAGAAATTAGTATAAAATTACTTTTCGAGATGTATATGATGATTAAAAAGTGGGTATAATTAAAATACATATACGGTTAATATAAAAATATAATAATAAAAGGTTAATATTCTAATAAATACATATAGAGTTAATATAAAAATAGTATAGAGATAAATGAATAATTAGATATAGTGGTGGGAGGAATTACTTTTATGATACGAATAATAACAGATAGTTCAAGTGATATAACTAGAGAAGAAGCTCAGAGATTAGGTGTAGAGTTAGTAGCTTTACATGTTTCATTTGGGGAAGAGAGCTTTTTAGATGGAGTTAATATAACTCATGATGAATTTTATAAAAGACTTGAAGAGGCTGAAGAATTACCTAAGACTTCTCAAATGAATCCAGCTGGATTTGTAGAGGTTTTTGAAAAATTTATAGATAATGGAGATGAGATTGTAGGGATATTTTTATCATCAAAATTAAGCGGTACATATCAATCTGCTGTGATAGCGTCTCAAATGATTGAAACTGATAAAATACATATTGTAGATTCAAAAAATGCAAGTCTTGGATTGGCGGTACTTGTCAGAGAGGCTGTTAAGTTGAGAGATGCAGGTAAGACTGCAGAAGAAATAACATCAGAGATAGAAGAGCTTGTAAAAAGGGTCAAATTAGTGGCTGTGATGGACACTCTTAAGTATTTAAAAATGGGAGGTAGACTATCTGCTACATCTGCATTAGTAGGTGGAGTGCTTGGGATAACTCCTGTAATATCAGTTATAGATGGTGGTGTTGAAGTACTTGCGAAGACTAGAGGACATAAAAAATCTATAAAATTTATGGTAGATTATATGCAAGAGAATACACCTGATCAAAATTACTGTGTTGACTTTGGATATACTAGAATAATCAAGAATTTAGATGATTTTAAAGCTAGCTGTAAGCCAAACTTTGAATTAGGAGAAGAGGCTACTAGAGAAATCGGTGCTGTAATAGGTACACATGTAGGACCTGGAGCGTTTGGAGTGGCTTATATAGGTAAATAATAATTTAAATAGACTCTATGCACAGGGTCTATTTTTATTTGCTGTGAAATAGTTTCTGAGCACGTGAAACTTGGCATATTAAATAAATTTTTACATATATGTATAATAATTTAAAAATTAGAAATAATATAGTTATAATTATTATGGAGGACATGAGATAGCGATAGAAATTTTCAAAAAACTTGTTTTCTAGACTAAATAATGTTAAGATAGAAAGACGAATAATTATAAAATAATGGGGAGGTATGTTCGTTTGAAGGTTATTAATTCTGCTCAAATTACCGAAGAAGTGAAACGTTTATGTATAGAAGGAAATATTTTCTTAGGTCAAGATGTTGTAGATTGTTTTAAGAAAAATCTTGAAAAAGAAGAAAGTGACCTAGGAAAAGATGTTTTAAATATTTTAATAGAAAATGCAAAAATTGCATCTGAAAAAGAAGTTCCAATATGTCAAGATACAGGAATGGCTGTATTCTTTGTAAAAGTAGGTCAAGATGTTAGAATAGAAGGAGATACTTTGACAGAAGCTATAAATAAAGGTGTAAGCCTTGGATATACAGAGGGATACCTTAGAAAATCTGTAGTAAGCCCAATTACTAGAAAAAACACTCAAGACAATACTCCAGCCGTAATCCACTACGATATGGTTAAGGGAGATAAGCTAGAAATAGTATACGCACCAAAGGGATTTGGTAGTGAAAACATGAGTCAATTAAAGATGCTAAAGCCATCTGATGGATTAGATGGAATTAAGAGATTTATAGTAGATGTTGTATCTGAAGCTGGTCCAAACCCATGTCCACCAATAGTTGTAGGCGTTGGAATAGGTGGAACAGTAGATAAGTGTGCTCAAATTGCTAAAAAAGCTCTAACTAGAGAAATTGGAGAACACAACGAAGATCCATTTATAGCAGATTTAGAAAAAGAAATGTTGGAGGCTGTAAATAATTTAGGAATAGGACCTCAAGGATTAGGTGGAAGAACTACTGCTCTTGCTGTAAATATAGAAACTTTCCCAACTCATATAGCAGGACTTCCAGTTGTTGTTAATATAAATTGTCATGCGTCAAGACATAAGAGCGTGACTTTATAGGAATTTATATAAAGTAAAATAAAAAGATACGAAGAATGCTTTTATAAGGGGGCAAATTATGATAGAATTAAAAACTCCATGTACAAATGAAGATATTGAAAAATTAAAATGTGGTGATGTCGTTAAAATAAGCGGCGTTTTATATACAGGAAGAGATCAAGCTCATAAGAGAATGGTGGCTGCATTAAATGAAGGAAAAGAGCTTCCTTTTGATGTCAATGGTCAAGCTATTTATTACGTTGGACCAGCGCCAAATAAACCAGGTGAAATAATCGGCTCAGCAGGACCTACAACAAGCTATCGTATGGACGATTTAACAGTTCCTCTTTTAGAAAAGGGACTAAAAATAATGATAGGAAAAGGAAAGAGAAACGACGTTGTAGTAGAAGGTATGAAAAAATACAAGGCTGTTTACCTAGCTGCTATCGGCGGTGCAGGAGCTTACATATCTAACTCAATCAAAAAATGTGAAGTAATAGCTTACGACGATTTAGGAGCAGAAGCTGTTAGAAGACTTGAAGTAGAGGATTTACAATTAATAGTGGCTATAGATTGCCAAGGCAATAATATTTACAATAAGAGAAAAGAATACGAAAGAGAAATAAATTTATAAAATATATTTGAGATGAAATTTGGAGGAAAAACATGGCAAAGAAAGACTTTAATGAATTAGCATTAAAAATGCATGAGGAAAATGTAGGAAAAGTAAGTATAAAAAGTAAAGTAGGAGTTTCAACTAAGGATGATTTATCTACAGCTTATACTCCAGGAGTAGCTGCTCCATGCTTAAAAATAAAAGAAAACAAAGATGATGTTTACAAATACACTTGCAAATCAAATATGGTTGCAGTAGTGAGTGATGGTACAGCAGTTCTTGGACTTGGAAATATAGGAGCATCTGCTGCTATACCAGTTATGGAAGGTAAATCAATATTATTTAAGGAATTCGCAGGTGTCGATGCATTCCCAATATGTGTAGACACTATGGATATAGATGAAATAGTTAGAACAGTAAAATTAATAGCACCAGTATTTGGTGGAATCAACCTAGAAGATATAAACTCTCCAAGATGTATAGAAATAGAAAATAGATTAAAGGAAGAATTAGATATACCAGTTTTCCACGATGACCAACACGGTACTGCAATAATAGTTTCAGCTGGTATAATAAATGCTGCAAAGCTTGCTGGTAAAAAATTAGAAGATCTAGAAATCGTAATAAACGGTGCTGGTTCTGCAGGTATGGCAATAGCAAAAATGCTACTTAACTTAAATGTAAAAGACATAGTTTTATGTAATAGAAAAGGAGCAATATGTTCTAAATCAGAAGGTTTAAACTGGGCTCAAGAAGAAATGCTAAAAGTAACTAACAAAAACGACCAATCAGGTTCATTAGCTGATGTATTAAAAGGAAAAGACGTATTTATAGGTGTTTCTGGACCTAACATGGTTACAAAAGAAATGGTAGCTACTATGGCAGAAAAATCAATAGTATTCGCTATGGCTAACCCAACTCCAGAAATATTCCCTGATGAAGCTAAAGAAGGTGGAGCATTTATAGTTGGTACTGGACGTTCAGATTTCCCTAACCAAGTAAACAACGTTCTTGCTTTCCCTGGAATATTCAGAGGAGCTTTAGATGTTAGAGCTAGTGAAATCAACGAAGCTATGAAGGTTGCAGCAGCTTATGCAATAGCTGGAATAATCAAAGACGAAGAATTAACTACAGAATTCGTATTACCAGATGCATTTGATCCACGTGTTGGTAAAGAAGTATCTGCTGCAGTTGCTAAGGCAGCTAGAGATACTGGTGTTGCTAGAATATAGTAAAATTCGATAATTAAAGGTAAAAAGCTGTTACATGAACTTATTTAGTTTGTGTAGCAGTTTTTTTGGTTGAGTAAAACATATTTTTAGCCATAAAAACATAAAATTTATAAAGGGTATAATTTTTAATATATGATGGATTTGAGGAGATTATTTATGGATGAAAATACAATTGTTTTATGGGATCAAGATGGCGTTGAGACTACTTTCGAAAAAATATTTTCAATAGAAATTGAGGGTCAAAACTACATTATGCTGTCACCTGTTCAGAAAAAGTTTTATAGTGAGGAAGATGAGGAGGAAGAAATTTTAGTATTTAAGATAAAAGACAGCGATCATGGTGAGCTTTTAGTTCATTTGAAGGAGGAGGAATGTGCAGCTCTTATGGATAAGTGTAAGAGTTTATTTGAAAAATTTATAAATAGTAGCGGTGTTTAATTTATTGATATGCCAAGGGGCATTATACTGGTGTTAGTATAATGCCCTATTTATTATTTTATGCTGTTGGATATTTTTGTGTAAGTTTTTTGTGTATATGCTTTGTCCTTTGTATTGTATATTAAGTAGTCGAATTTGCTGTTTTTTAGTTTTGCGACTATGTATTCAGAGTTATCCTTTGGGTAAAGGTAAACTCTACATTTGCCGTATTTGTCGCTTTTGAAGTTTCCAATTAGCTTTTCATCAGTTCCTATACCGTTAGTTCTAAGTCTGAAGGAAATAGGCTCGTCAGTTATAGTGATGCTTTCGATATCCTCGTAATTTAATTCATAGGAATAAGGAAAAGCGGAGATACTAATGTTAGGTTCAGTAGAACTAAGTGTAATTTTGCTGCTTGCAAATTCGCTAGGAACCATTAAAACTACTATAAGTATAAATGTAGCAACGAATATGATTTTATCTAGTTTTTTGCCCATGAAATTACCATGCTTTGT
>NZ_JBJDXL010000439.1:0-2772 GCF_051866655.1 Intestinibacter sp. | reverse complement strand
CGTCTGTCGTTTGTACCCATTACTAGGTTTACTTCATCTATTGAAAGTATTTCCTCAGGTGATACCTGTGAATAGCATCCAACTACTGCTATTATTGCATTTGGATTTTTCTTTTTAACTCTTCTTATATATTGTCTTGATTTTCTGTCGCTCATATGAGTTACTGTGCAGGTATTTATAACGTAGACATCTGCATAGTCCTCTGTCTCGGCTTTTTCATATCCTTCCTTTTCAAATAACTCGAGCATTGCCTCTGTCTCATATTGGTTTACTTTACACCCTAGAGTATAAAATGCCACTTTTTTCATTAAATATTTCCTCCTAAGTCACTTAATTCATATAAAACTATGGAAGAAGCGACTACTGATGCCGTTTCTGTTCTAAGTATTCTCGGTCCTAGTGATACAACTTTAGAATCTATATTTTGAAGAGTTTGTATTTCCTCCTCTTCAAATCCACCCTCTGGTCCAATGAAAATCCCGATATTATTTATATCAGCTTCTCTTATAGCACTTTTTATAGATACAGTTTTTTCATTTTCATATGGGCAGATATTCATGTCGTTGTTTTTCATATCCTCTAAAGCCTCATCAAAGGATAATACACCTCTCAATGTAGGTATCTTACCTCGTTTACTTTGTTTCGCCGCCTCGTATATTATTCTTTCCCAACGTTCTAATTTTTTACCTTCTTTTTTGTCGTCTACCTTTACTACACTTCTCTTTGTCGATACTAAAATAATTTCATCGACACCGACCTCTGTGAGCTTTTGAAGTATAAACTCCATCTTTGTGCTCTTAGGTAGACCTTGGTATAGCTTTACTTTTAAATCTGATTCTCTTTTTATTTCCTTTTTTTCTATTATATTTAAATCGACTTGATTTTTACTTATATCTGTTATTTCGCATACGTATTCAGAGTTGTCCTTATCACATATCTCTAATTTTTCGCCGACTTTACATCTTAAAACCTTTGATATATGTTTTACATCTTCGCCCTCTATTATACATGTGCCATTTTCTAAATCTATATTGTTTTTATCTACAAAAAATCTATCCATAAATTCACCTACTTAAGTTTAGAAACTATAGCTGACCATTCTCCTAATCTCTCAACCTTAACTATTTCAAATCCGTTTTCAGTTAAGCTTTCACATACTTCATCTATTTTAGCAAGGATTATACCTGATGATATGAATACACCGTCTTCTTTTAAGAATTTGCTAACGTCTTTAGCAAGGATTTTGATTATATCTGCTATTATGTTTGCAACTATTACGTCAGCTTTTGAGTCCACTACTTCAAATAGTGAACCGTGTTTAACTGTAACCTTGTCTGATACATGGTTTATTTCACAGTTTTCCTTTGATACCTTTACTGCTACTTCATCCAAGTCCCCTGCTACAACGTCTTTTGCACCTAATTTAGCAGCTGCAATTGCAAGTATACCACTTCCGCATCCTATATCGAAAACAGTCTTTGTATCGTCTACATAGTTTTCTAATTCTCTTATACACATAGAAGTAGTTTCGTGAGTTCCTGTTCCAAACGCCATACCTGGATCTAGTTCTATTATTAGATCTCCTTCTTGTTCTTGGTATTCTTCCCAGCTAGGTTTCACTACGATTTTTTTGCCTATTTTTGTTGGTTTGTAGTATTTTTTCCATTCATTTGCCCAGTCTGATTCGTGAACATTACTTAAAGTTACGCTTCCTTCACCTATATCTAGTCCAAATGATGGAAGTAGAGATATTCTAGCCTTTACAGTTTCAACAAGCTCTAGTACGTTTCTTTCTTCTGGTATGTAAGTTTTTATTAGAACGCCGTCTTGGCAGCTTTTGTTGAATACTTCTTCTTCTACGTAATCCCAGTCTAGTTCGTTTTTCTTTTGGAATAGAAAGTCTTTAGGGTCTTCTATCATGACTCCTCCGCATCTTTCTTCCATTAGTATGTTACTTATTGCTTCTACAGCTTCTGTAGTTGTTTTTATAGTTACCTCTGTCCAGTTCATTGTTATCTTCCTTTCTTGGTTTTTATTTATTAATTTATAATTTTAAACTGATATTTCTATTTTAAAATTTCATTTAACTATTATATCATATTTAATCTATATATGCAATTTTTATGAAAGTATAATAGTAAGTGCACAACCTAATATTATATGTTATCTTAAAAGAAGTTAAAATTTGCCATAAGTAACAAAATAATTACTATATTAAAACAAATTAAGTTTTTTTATGATTTTTCCTTATATAATAATTACATTATATTATTTATTTTCATAGATTAACGATTCAGGATGAGAAAAGTTAAACTTAATATCTTTATGAGGATTAACTAATAGATTTAAAATTCCAAGTTCGGTATGACCCAAACGAGTGTTCATTTGTAGTTTACGATATGGTACAAAACCACATTTTTCTTGGACCCTTCTTGATTGATCATTAAATAAATAATATCCACAAGTTAAGAAATCTAAATCTAGATCATTAAATAAATAATCAATTACGGCTGAAACTGCTTCTGGCATTATGCCTTGTCCCCAGTAGTCTTTGCTTAACACATAGCCGATTTCACGTCCTTTATAACCATTAAATTCGGTTAGTTCATTTTCCATACCATATTTTTCAACTCCAAGTGAGCCTATTACTTTATTGTTTTCTTTTAATACTATTGCAAATACTTTATCTTCATTAATAAAACTATCAAGGATTTCTTTTGTTTTTTGGATAGACTCATGATGAGGCCAACCCGCCATTTCTCCTACTCCTTC
>NZ_JBJDXL010000438.1:0-2779 GCF_051866655.1 Intestinibacter sp. | reverse complement strand
CATCCCGCAGGTTGTTGAGGATATTTTCGTTGTTCAATGTCGCTCTAGGCTTCAGTTTTTTCAAGTCAGATTATGCTTTAGCATTCTAGGTATCACGCAATATTATGCTTTTTCTTCGAACAACTGTGGGTTCACAGACAGTGGATCGAGCTTGATTCTCATTCCGTGTACACTTTATACCCCAAGGTAAGTCTGTTGGACCTCCGTGAGCTTCTTGGTTTAAAAAGTTACCCCATCTACCAATAGCTTGAGCTAGCGGTATTCCAAGAACTACGCAATCTGCTAATTTAAAGAAATTTATATTTTTAACCTTCGCATATATAAATCCTGCTAATATTCCTCCAATCAATCCTCCGTGGATAGCCAAACCTCCACCTCTGAAGTTTAATATCTCAGATATATCTCCTGCATAATATGACCAATTAAAAATTACATAATAAGCTCTCGCACCTATTAATCCACATGGTATTGCTATCATAGCTAGGTTTAAAATATCATCCTCAGATATACCTAGTCTCTTAGCTTCCCTAAGTGCAATCAAAACGGCGAGCACCATTCCTGTAGCTATTAAAATTCCATACCACATTATATCTATTCCAAATAATGTAAATGCAACTCTATCCATATAAACACCTCTTATCTGCCAAATATTCTTTTAAAAAATCCTCTTTTCTCAGCTGACTTTTCAAGTGGCTCTTTGATGACGATGTCTTTATTTTGTATAATACATTCGGCATTATTTATAAATAAATCGTCAGCTGTAGCCTTTGAATATTTCTTTTCAATATATTCGTATGCATCCTTTAATAACGGACGTCTTCTTCCAGAGCTGTGTGCATCACTTGACACTAAGTGCACCATATTTCTGCTTATTAAAATATTACATAGCTTTTGTAATTCTTTTCCATTTTTCCCCATAAGGCTAGAGCTATTTATTTGAATAATAGCACCTGTCTTTATACAATCGTAAATTATCTCTGGATCATCGTGGATTTTCACATATCTCTCTACATGAGCTAAAACAGGTACAAAGCCCTTTTGTTTTAATTCATATACAACATTACATAAATTAAGCGGGAAATTAGTCGGTGGAAACTCTACCAGTACATACTTACTATTATTTAAAGAAAAAAAGTCCAAATCCTCTATATTTTCTATTAAATTAGAAGTAAAATAAATTTCATTTCCCATATATACTTCAATATCTATTTTATTTTCTTTTAACTCTTGTTTAAAATTCTCGTAAACCTCTTTTAGTTGTTCACCCTTTAAATATCTAAATTCAGGATGATAATGAGGTGTGGCTATGATTTTTTTTATTCCTTGTTCTTTAGCTATTAAAGCCATAGCTATAGCATCATGCATACATTCTGCTCCATCATCTACATCCGGTAATATATGGCAATGCATATCTATCATAAAAAATTCCCCCCTTTTGATAATGTAAATTATATAAATACCATTGTTATTATATCAGTTTATGGGTTAAAAATAAATATTTCATTTATCATTAAGCATGATGGTTTCATAAAAAAAGTTGCAGAAAATGATATCCCCACAACTTTTATTTATACTATTTATTTTCAATAGGTTCTACTATAGATATTACACAGTTTTCTTCTTTAAAGTGATTCTTTAATCTATCTTCTACCTCTTCAAATGTGACTTCTTTTATTACTTCTACATAATCTAATAAATTTATGTCTTTGAATTTATAGAATATAAAATTATTGGCGATAAATGTTATGGAATCAAAATACTTGATAAATCCACCTATTGCAGCTTTTTTTAGTCTCTCAAATGTTTTTCTATCTAGACCTTCTGTTTTATATTTGTCTAGATATTCAAATATTATTCTTTTTACCTCTTTAGGTTGTTTTGACTCTCCTCCAATAGTCGTAAAAGCATAATCCACTTGTGAATTAAAGCCTGCTCCAAAACTTCTATTTATCAATCCCTTCATGTATAAATCTTCGTATATTTCACTTCCACGTCTAAACAGCATTTCGTTTAATATATCTGTTATAACTTCGTATCTAAGCAGTTCTTTTCCCTTTATACCGACTTTGTCGTCTTTAAAACCTATATTAAATATAGGTATAGAAATTGGTGCCTTTGCTATTATTTCCTTTTGATTTACAGTAGTCGGTTCTTCTGGATATATTCTAGTTACCTCATGATCCATTTTTGCCATGTCGTACTTATTTGCAAGCTTGATTTTTTCAAATAATTCATTTTCATCTAAATCTCCAATTACAAATAATGCCATATTTCCAGGGTTGTAGAAGGTATTGTAGCATTTATAAAGCTCTTCCTTTGTTATCTTGTATATGCTATCTACTGTACCAGCTATATCTACTTTGACAGGATGGTTTACATACATCGCTTTTAACACATTCACATATACTGTCCAACCTGGATCGTCGTCGTACATTTTTATCTCTTGGGCTATTATTCCCTTTTCCTTCTCTACATTTTCGTCTGTAAAATGAGGAGTCTGTACATAATCAAGCAAATGCTCTAGACACTCATAGAAATTATCTGTAGTTGTAAATAAATAAGCTGTCGTTGTAAAATTTGTAAACGCATTTGCATTTGCTCCCCACCTAGAGAATTTCTCAAATGCATCTGTATCGTCAGGCTGCTCGAACATCTTATGCTCTAAAAAGTGCGCTATTCCCTCATGAACTCTAAAGGGCTCGTTTTCTCCTATAGGAATAAATTCTAAATCATTTGAGCCGTAATTAGTAGCTAGTACAGCGTATTTTTTAGTAAATCC
>NZ_JBJDXL010000437.1:0-2784 GCF_051866655.1 Intestinibacter sp. | reverse complement strand
ATGTATCGAACAAGGTAAAAAATACTTCTCAGTTGCTTCTGGTGGTGGTACTGGTAGAACACTTCATCCAGATAACATGGCAGCAGGACCAGCTTCTTACGGTATGACAGATACTATGGGAAGAATGCATTCAGATGCACAATTTGCAGGTTCTTCATCAGTTCCAGCTCACGTTGAAATGATGGGACTTATAGGAATGGGTAACAATCCAATGGTTGGTGCTACAGTTGCTGTTGCAGTTGCAGTTGAAGAAGCTATGAAATAGGAATATTTTAGAGTTAAAATTTAAATATAAATAAAAATAAAGCTCACGTTATGGATTTTGCAATTAGGGACGTGAGCTTTTAGTATAAGTACTGATATATTATTTGCTAGAGGGATAGTTTTATTATTAGAAAAATTAAATAAATCAATTTTTGTTTGATTGAGAACTGGGATAATAAACCGGTTCTTTTTTTAGTAATTGGGTGATATAATAGGGAACGGAGAATTACAATTTCTATTAGAGTGGTAGCTTCATACTAAAGTAACCTTATCGAATTATGAAAGGAGGTGAAATGGTATGAACAACTTTTTGCTTAATGTTTTGGCTGGGATAGTTGCGACTGGAATATGTTGTACTATTAAATACATACACAAAAAAGTAGAAGACCACTCAAAGGCGAATAAGAGTAGTCTAAACAAATAGTTTCATTTCATAAAAGAAGCTACTACTCTAGTGCAAATAGAATTGTAGTTCTTTTTTATTTATATATATTATTATACTCTATTTTAATATTTATATTCAAGTGTATAATTCTGTAAATGGCGAGTTAAAAAAAGCATATCAAATAAAATTGATTTAACTATTTTTAGCATTTATAATTATATTTAACAGGGGAAAATTTTATAAATATAAGGAGTGTAAAATGAGGAAAAAAACATTTTTACTATTAGTTTTACTAATTGTCTCGCTTGTGAGCTTTGGATGTAGCAAACCAAATGTATCTAGCTCAGAAAATACATCTACAACAAGTGACACATCTCAACAGGATTCTGATAAATCTTCAGAAAAGGCTAATCAAGACAAATCACAACAGGATAAAAACAAAAAAGAGGGTGAAATACTAGAGCAAGAAAATAAAAATCAACAGTACATAATCTGTATAGATCCAGGCCACCAAACTAAAGGGGACATGAGTGAAGAGCCTGTTGGGCAAGGTTCATCGGAAACTAAGTTCAAGGTGTCTTGGGGAACTCAGGGGGTTTCTACAAATATTCCAGAATACGAATTGAATTTGCAGGCATCTAAGATTTTGAAGAAGTATCTAGAGGATATGGGATTTAAGGTTATTATGACTAGAGAGACTAATGATGTGAATATTACTAATTCTGAGAGGGCAATTTTTGCAAATGAAAATAATGCAGATTTAGTTATTAGAATCCACGCTGATGGCTCTGATGATTCGTCTGTAAGTGGGGCATCGCTTCATATTCCGGCGAGCGATGGCAAATATACGGCAAAGATTTACGAGGAAAGCAATAAATGTGCTGAAATAATGTTTTCTGATATGAAGGAGGCTGGATTTAAGGTAAATAATATTTATGAAAGAAGCGATTTGACGGGATTTAACTGGTCAGAGGTTCCGGCTGTGTTAGTTGAAATGGGATTTATGTCTAACCCAGAAGAGGACGAAAAAATGGCGGATAAATCTTATCAAGAGAAAATGATGAAAGCAATCGCCGAAGCTACACAAACTTATTTTGATGGAAAATAACCAGATTTATTGGAGGAGTATATGAAACATAGATGTAATAAAAAAACAACAAAATCGATCTTTTTAATGTGTATTTTAACTACTTTAATCCTTGCTTTAGTTGGGTGTAGTTCAATGAGTAAGTACGAAGATGCTTACAATGAATACGAAGAGAAATTTAAACAAATTATCCTAAGTGATAAAAATCAAGATTCTTATAACAAATATATGTCAGAATTAAAGAGCAACATAGATTCTAAAAATTCATCTAAATGTGATAAAGCAATGGAATCTTTAGATTCACTGCTTGAAGCAAGTAAAAGCTATAGCATAAGTTATCTGAACAAAAAACAAAATGAAATGAATCAAAAGGAAAAGCAGGTAAACTTACTTGAAGCAGAAAAATCGACTATTGAAAATTATAAAAGCGAAATACAAAAAGCTATATCAGAAGAGAGATATAAAGATGCAGAAGGTGTATATCAAAAATACGAAGCATTTTTAGATGCACTATGTCAATCAAGTAACTACAGCTTAGAGGTGTCTCAAGTGGATGTATCTGAATATCCTACAGTTAAGCTGTATGTCAGCATAAGGGATTTGACTACAGGAGAGAGTATAGATAACCTTGAGTACGAAGATTTTTATTTAAGTGAAAACATGGAATCATCAGGTTTCCAAGAAACAAAGATAGAAAAAGCAGTCCAATTAGATCAAGAAGAGAATTTAACTATAGACATAGTTGCAGATGTCAGCGACAGTATGAATATAGGAACTTCTCAAGGAACTAATATGTCTATATCAAAGCAAGCGATGGTTAGTCTAGTAAATCAAATTCAATTTAATGTAGGCGATAAGGCAGGACTTTTGAGTTTCGCTGATAATGTAACTAGAAATCTTTACTTTACAGATAATAAATCGCAATTAATAAACAAGATAAACAACCTTCAAACTGGGAACATGACATCTCTATACGACGCATTATATGCATCTGTAAACCAAATCGTATCTACTGATGGTGCAAAATGTGTTATAGCGTTCACAGATG
>NZ_JBJDXL010000436.1:0-2788 GCF_051866655.1 Intestinibacter sp. | reverse complement strand
GCCTTTATTGTTATAATGTCTTTACTAATTCTCTAAAATTATTTCTATGCTACTTATAGAATTTCTTTCTCCCTTTAATAGTGTAGGGGGGTCAAATCATCAGTATATCTTTCTGGAGTATCTTCTAAAGCATAAGCCTATACTTCAAAAGGAATAGTATAATATGCTGACTAAGAGGGATGTATAAGAGGATTGCCTTTTATCCATTCCCATACATAGATAAGATAAAATTTAATCCAACTTCCTTTATCTTTAGCCTACATAAGATGAATAGTCTCATGTCTAGTACTTCTCAAACCTTTCTAAGTTCTGAGGTTATCTAGTACTTTAGTTTCATTCTCCTATCTGTAAATCATTTTGCCGCACCACATCATGAATAAATAACCTTTAAATGGGAAATATTTTAAAGATACAAGTTCTAACTTATCAGTAAGAGGCGTAAATAACAACTTAATTAAAAACCACAATTCCTTAATCATATTATATAATACCAATCATTTCTATCCATAACTCCTTTATCTCTTAACTATTTATTATCTAGAATATAATCTCCATTCTAAAAATATAATTCATTTTTACTATAATTCCACTTAAAATATCCCCTCCATCCTGGCAACATCAATATTTTACCAGTTGCAGCATATAAAGTAGCTAAATTATAATTCATTTCAGATGCCTAAAAAGTATATTTGCTAAATCTATTCTTTTTTCATACTAATCCTTTGGAGGTCTGACATAACCTCTAGTTATAGCATTAGTAGCTTTCCTAACACTATTTCCAGCCCCACTTTTCCAGAACTAATACATTTCCTTAGCTGAATTAATATTCATTCCCGGACCCCCATGATGCCAATCCTTGGGTTTTTCAAAAGTCTCAACCATTAGTTTATGTAACTATCCTGGTAAATCTTTAGGTAGCCCAACGGCTCTTGTTCCTCTCCATCCTACAAGACCAAAAGCACCATTTCCATGAGGTCCAGTATCACCACCTTTCTCAGAAATTATATTACTAAGAACAGCAGCTCTCTATACTCTACTAGCTCCTCTATTTACTAAAGAATCATTAGCTATAATTAAGTTATCTGGATATAGTTTTAAATTAAAATTATCTTGAAACTCTTTATCTTTAATCAAACTATTTAACCAATCAGACATTATATTCCAAATACATTAATTAAAATACCTCCATCTTTCTTTTTATGCCATTTAGCAGCATTCCTAGCAAAGTTAGCTCTCTTTTTCTATAAAGGAGTAGCATTAGGATCTGCCAATACATCTCTCACATGTTGCTATACAGACTTACCTGCTCTTTTAACAGAAGCTGTAAACTTTCCTCTATTCTTTTTCTTAATATAGATTCTAAAACCTTTATTATAGAATCCAATTTGTTCAATTCCTATCATTTTTATTTTACTAGTTTAAATCTATTAAATTTATTATTTAACTAAAATTCTAATAATTTCTCCATATTAACTATTTCTGGAGTAGCATATGCTGAGGAAAGAACAAAACCAGATTTTCCATTCCACTATCCTATAGGTACTTTAGAATCTCTAACTCTTATTAGCCCTGGAATATTTTCTTTTGTTCCTATTATTGCTCTAGTAAAAGGCTTATTATCTACTTTTAATGCGTATGGTTTTTCAATACCAAACCAAGTATGTCCTACCTGTGTTGGATCTTTTGGAGGCCCAGGATTAAGAAATCCACCTTCTATATAAGCCCCATTAGAACCAAAAGCTCCATGATGATCTCCATAATCTAAATGCGCCATTATATTAGATCCTTTTGGATATGTAAATAATTGTGGGTCTGGTGCGGAATTAGTAATATTCTACTTAAACCATAAATGTTTTGAAATAGGATTTTTACCACGTTTCCATACTTCAAAATATTTTGAAGGAGATTGATTAGCAACACCATTAACTAATGGAGTAAACTAACTTCCTGATTTATCCATAAATAGCTGAGACTAGTGAGGTCCTATCTAAAGCCAGTCTACTTCTGGCAATTCTTTTCCTATTATAGCCACTTTAGCATTACGATTTAACTCAGGAGAATAGGGACGACCTTTTGAAAAGTACGGTCCTATAAAATGCTATCTTTTACCATTATACATAGTGCCTTTCGGATTAGCTCTAATAGTTCCAGTCTTAATGATATCCTAAAAAGCATCTTCTGCTGTATCTCCAGTAGATAAATCAGCTAATAATCTATAATAATTATCTTTTGATTTTGGAAGTGTAAATCTAATGCCGCCTAGACTATGTAGTCCTTTTCTTATCATAGGACCACTTAATCCTGGAATAAATGCTAATCCAGCTGATAGTGCCGCACTTCCATAATTACCTAATCTTATCTAATTACTAACATCCGCTATATCAGAAAAAGTATCAAGCCCCGGAATAAAACCAATTCCCATTATTCCATAATCAATAGCATCATCTGTACTAACGCTATAAGCAGGCTTTCTAGGGACAGTAACTTTAATTTCATGAAGCTAACTATTTGGTGTAATATATACAACCTTCTATCCTTTCTTTTCTGCTTCTTTTTCCTTCATAGCCATTCTCTAACTATATAATTTCTATCTAGTCTATTCATCACCCTACCAAAAAGCGTCTAGTTCTTCTTTAGATACTTTATTATAATCTTCTATAGGCATATTTTAAAATTTTAATATATATTATAATCTACTAATTTGTATCTTGCAAAGAATATTAATATACTTGAAAAGTAACAAATTATTATAGATAAATGTATATGACAAATTAATGATTTATGTTTT
>NZ_JBJDXL010000435.1:0-2798 GCF_051866655.1 Intestinibacter sp. | reverse complement strand
GATAGATAATCAATTTGCTCTACTGGTATTCCAGTAAGTTCTGAAATCTCTTCAGGACTAGGATTTCTATGATTTTGTTGCTGGAATTTATTAGTAGTTTCCAGAATATTTATAACTATAAGCTGTTGGGATATTGGAAGTCTAATTTCTTTAGCCTGCCAATAAATAGAGTTATAAATACATTGTTTAATCCACCATACAGCGTAGGATAGAAATGAGACTCCTCTATTTGGATCAAATTTATCTATAGCTTTTATAACTCCTTCGTTGCCTACAGAAATCAAGTCCATTAGAGGAATTCCCCTATTTTGGAATTGTTTTGCAATAGTAACTACGAATCTAAGATTGGAGTTAATAACTTTATTTCTAGCTACAATATCTCCATTCTGAGCTTTAGTTATTAAAGTAGCTATCTCAGAATTAGGAAGAATCTTAATCTTCGCAATATCTCTGAGATAGCTATTTAATAAAGAGTCAGTTCTATCAGTAAAAATTATTTTCTTACTCTGCACTCTCTTCTTCTCTAGGAGCATTAAGTCCTAATCTAATAGAGAGAACAGAAGCATAAGCTTCCATAGCCTTTAGTTGAGCTATAAGAAGGTCATGATTGAGATTATTTAGTTCTTTTACTTTATCTCCAAGAAGAAATTCTCTCAATTTAGTAATCTTAGTATTAAGTTCATTAAATTCATTAAGTGCATTGTCAAAAGTTTCCTGATTCATACAATAAATTTTTAGTAGTTTTATTTAAATCTAGAATACTAAGTACTATTGCTATAATTAAAAGAATAGTAAATAGATAAATAAGTATATTATTAAATGTCCAAATATAATGGTTCATATGAAACATCATATTGGTCATTCAATAATGATACATTAGCCATCTTTACATTATCAATTTCTTCTAAATTATGATTTCCCTCATGAATATGCCCACAGAAAGCATAAGTTGGCTTACGTTCAAGAATAATCTTAGTAAGAACTTCATTACCAGCATTTACTGGTTCATTATGCCACATGTTAGGAGGAACAGTTCCATAGTTATTTACACTAAATGCATCATGACTTATAACAATATCACAATCATAAGGCATAGAAGAATACAATTCCTTCAATTTATCATCTGAGTACATAAATGCCCAGTTGCCAAAGATATGGCAGTATGGAGTTCCCCAAATTCTGTATACTTTACCATCATCACTTAAATAATCAGTATGATTACTCTCTAGATATATAACTTTTCCATCAGTAGGCTCTGTAAGTACAGCAGTAATCCATGTATAACCTCTGTTTACAAGGATAAAATCATGATTTCCTCCAACTAGAAATACTTGTTCACAAGGAAGTCCTTTAATCCATTCCGCAAATGTAGTTTTTAACCATTTCTCACATTGTGGTAAGTTCCTCTGCATTCTTAGAGGAGAAATGTCACCACATATTAAAAGAATCTCACATGGTTCTATAGTAGGTAAATAACCATGCAAATCGCTAATTACACAAATTCTCATATTTCTAAAGTATATTTAGTTATCCAATCCCCACAACACTCACAATGTCCCAGATCCTCATATTCACCTTGTTGTTCCATCAGATTAATCCAAATATTTTGTAGAGTTCCTAAATCAGATTCCCTATCTATTAATTGATGAATTACTTTTTTAAATTCGTCAATAGGAATGTCTATTGTTTCAATTCCATCTACGGTTAGAGAAGTACACATACAACCATCAGTATATTCTAACTTCATTTTAGGTTCTTATTAATAGTTATTTCTGAATTATCTTGATTTAGCCAAATATGATTATTTCTAACCCATTCTATACTCTTATTATAATAGATATAATCCAATATAGCTTCCCATGTTGCCATACTTCTTGTATGTTCACTAGTATCTAATGGATCAGATACATAATTCCACATCCACATTAGTCTATATCTTCTAAAAAAAGTTATGGCAAAGAATGGATTCCATTCATGTCGTGGAGAATTGTATTTATCCTTCCACCCTAATGAGCTAGAATATATATCAATAATTGGATTCATATGTTTAGAGTCAGCATACCAACCAAAGAACCAGTGTGGCTTTCCAACACTAAAATGACAAATAGGCTTCTTGAATTTATCCTTAGCTCTATACCATTGATATAGTGGAATATGAGACTCCCTCCAGTATTTTGAGAATATAGTTCTATACTTAAAATAGTTTTTAATTCTCATATTTAGTTTCCATAAATTCATATAAAAAGTTTGCAAATACTTGAGCCTCTGCTTCACTATACTCATTATTATAATAGTATTGAAAACAGTGAATTAATTCGTGAAAGAAGGTGTTTAATTGATGGGATTCTGTAAGCCATACTTTACCATCATATTCTGTGTCTACATTATTAGCAATATAAATGGTATTAGTAGCACTTCCCCACATTCCATAACTATTGTCATCAAGATGATCAACTATTCTTACTGTAATTTCTTGTCCGGCAATTTTAAAACTTTTAGGTATATTCATCGTGTATCAATTACAATATTATTATCAAGTATATTTAAAACAGGAACTGATATTCCCCCTTTTAAAGTTCTAGTAGTAACCAAAGGATATTTTTCAGTAAGTAATTTAGTCTCTTCTTCTGTAGCTTTTACCCAGAAAAAGTTACCCTTTGGTTTAGATGCATTCCAAGCTAGATGTTTAACTAGCCATTCAAACTTATTCAATGTTAATCACTTTATCAATTATAGATATACTAATATCTTGATTATTCTCCAAGAAATATGTAAAGCTATCAAATTCAATAGGCAAT
>NZ_JBJDXL010000434.1:0-12665 GCF_051866655.1 Intestinibacter sp. | reverse complement strand
ATTCATATTAGGACCTCCTAAATTAATCTATATTTATATGATATCAAATTATTTAGTATTTATAAATAATTAAAAACTTTATATTTATTGAGAAAATTATAAAGGATTTTGTATCAATTTTGATGAATAAGTAGTTAAATGGATAAATTTTTTGAAAAAACAATATTAATTTGTAAATATAGGGGTATATATTTATAATATAAAAGGGACTAAAAAAGAAAAAAGGAGATTTATATGAATTTTAATAAAAAAATAATATTAACTAGCATGGCAGTGCTGCCGATTTTTATGGGGACTATAAATGCACAATCTAATTCGGGTGTGGTTACAGCATATGAATTAAACGTAAGAAGTGGTCCAAGTAAATCATACAATGTAAAATTTGTAATTTATAAAAATGATAAGGTCACAATTGAGGAAACCTCTAATGGATGGTATAAAATAACTACTAAAACTGGAAAACAAGGATGGGCAAGCTCTAAGTACATAGATGTAGTTGAAAATGAGGCTACTACAATTAAAAAGGTATCAGCTTCATCACTTAATATGAGAAAGGGGCCATCTACATCTTATCAGGTAATAACGACATTGAGTAAAGGTCAAGCGGTTGAGGTTATTTCAGTCGACAATGGATGGGCAAAAATAAAGTATAATTCAAAAATAGGATATGTTTCTAATAAATATTTAACAGATCAGGTAGATAGTAGCATAAAGATAAAATATGTAAATACATCAGCATTAAATGTAAGGACAGGTCCATCTACGTCTTATAAAATACTTACAGTTTATAAATATGGACAAGAAGTTAAGGTCGTATCTATAAACGGAAATTGGGCAAAAATAAAATACAAAGATGGATATGCTTACATATCAAATAAATATTTAACTGATAAAATATCAGATAATGAAGATGATAATAAAAATGATAGCAATACTGAAAATAATAATCAAGGTGGAATAAAAACTACATATGAAAATTTAAGCTATTCTTTTGATACTATGGTCGATTACGAGTATAAATTATCACAAAAAGGATATAATAAAATTAGAGCTAATATATCTAGTGATTACTCAAATTCTAATAATTACATAAATGCTACTAAAACAGATTTGAGAAAATATTTAAATCCAGATAATTTTACTTCAAATAGCAATGGAAAGCTTCAGTTTTTAAGAATAGATAAGTATCGTTCTGGAATAACAGCTAGTGAATTGAATGCTTATTTTGCAAAATACTGTCAATCACATAGTGTATTTTTAAATAAGGGACAGGCATTTATAGATGCAGCTAAGAAATACGATTTAGATGTAACGTATTTAGTTGCAGCAGCTATGCTTGAGACAGGACATGGAGTTTCTAAATTAGCTCAGGGAGTTTATGTAACTGATACTTCAGGGAATCAAGTCAAGGTTTATAACTTCTTTGGGATATCTGCATATGACGGAACTGCTGTATCATCAGCTTCTCAATATGCTTATAAAAAGGGATGGACTTCAGTTGATAAAACTATAGATGGCTCAGCTAAATGGTTATCTGATAATTACATACATAGCAGTAAATACAATCAAAATACACTATATAAAATGAGATGGAGCTACAATACAGGTCACCAATATGCTACAGATGTAGATTGGGCAGCTTATATAGCCAAAATGATGAATAAAATAGTTCCTTATTACAACGACTGTACGACTTTAGAGTATTTGATACCTAAATATAAATAATATCAAATTGGAAAATCTAAAATTTTGAATTTTAGATTTTCCTCGAATAAAATTAAATCTATAAATACATTGTCAGCATAAAACCTTTATACGATTTTCTAAATTATTTTCTGAAACTATATTTTTTAAATTGCCGTAATTATATGTCGCCAAGGCGTATTCCTTCATTTTTTCAAAAATATACTTTTCCATATCGCTTTTAAAATTTACAATATCTTTTCCTATATTCCAGGCATTTAGCTCCCTTAAAATTGTATTTTTCTTAAACTGCAGGACGTAATCCTCAAGCTCTAGGGGAAGATTTTTTTTGTAGTAAGAGCGATCCTTTAAGTCTATATTGTACTCTACTATAGAATTTGCAATTGAAGAAATTATATCGCTCGAGGTCGATTTTATAATAGATAAATTGGGATCTAGTATATGGCCTATTTCGTGGCAAAGAGCACATTTTCCTATAAGGTATATGTTTTGTCTTGTAATAGGTATATTTTCAGTATTGAACGAATTTATAAATAAGTAAAAATTATAGCAAAATGATAAAAATCCATTTTTGGAAATAACTACAACTCCTAATTTGGGAAGTGCGCAAATTGGTATATTGCTTTTTTTATAGTAAAATAAATGGATTTGCTTTTTATTTATATTCATTTCTGCTAGAGCATTTGTGAAGAGCTTTTTACATTTTAATTCCTTATAGTAAATAGGTATTTTTTTTATATCATATATATTTGAGCAAGTCATATTATACCTCCAAATATAAGACCTTATTATAATAATATTAAAAAGCTTCAAAAAAGAGCTAATCCTAAAAAATAATTTATAATTTACTTTGAGAGAGAGGACTTTCAAAATAAATTATAAATATGATATAATTTTATATCAAAAAGCAAAATCTTGAGATGAAAGGAGATGTCATATATAAATGGATAGCATAAACGATTATTTGAGCAAATTGAAAATTGAAAATGATTTTTTATATAAGAGATTAAAAGATGTGCTTGTAACAAAGGTTGTTTATTACAAAGAGAATAGGATTTTTTATATGTATTTATCGTCCAAGGAAATAATTTCTTATGACATTTTATCATCGCTTAGGGAGGCTTTATTAGATGAATTGGATTATTTTTCTGATATAAAAATAAAGATGAGATATAATGGATTGTCTCGTAAATCTAATAAGGACATAGTAAAAAAGAATTGGGATAATATACTGCATATACTTAGAGATATCTGTCCAGCTATTGAGGGATGGAGAAAACAGGTTGAATATATGTGTATAGATGACACCTTAAAAATAAAAATACCTAAGAGTATTTTTTACGATAAATTAAAATCAAAAGACTGTGAGCATATAATCCACAATGTCTTTTTAGAGGAGTTTTCTCTAGAGCTAAAGGTCGTATTAGAAAAGGCTGTAGATGAAAAAATCGATACAAAGAAGATAATTGAGAAGATGGATAGGGAGCTTGAGGAAAAGATCAAGGAGATGGAAATTTCTGACTCTAAAAAGGAAGAGGAGGAAGAAGGTGCCTACGTAATAAAGGACGAGGAGCAAGAGGATACAAATATAATATACGGCGAAAATGTAAATGCAGTATTTGAACATATTTGCGATATAAACAAAAATATGAGAACTATCTGCATAGTTGGAGAAATATTTAATATAGAAATCAAAGAGCTTAAAAATGGAAAAATTCTTCTTATAGCAGATGTCACAGATAACACGAGCTCTATAAGCTGTAAGCTATTCTTAAACGATATGAATCAGGATAAGGTTCTAAGTAAGATAACAGAAGGGACTTATGTAAAAATCAAGGGAGACGTACTATACGATGCGTTTAAACGCGAGCTTACGATGACTATAAGTGGTATCAGACTAGAGGAAAAGAAATACAGACAGGATACTAGCCCTAAAAAACGTGTAGAGCTCCATGCACATACTCAGATGTCTTCAATGGATGCATTATGCCAAACTAAAAAGCTAGTCAAGCAGGCGGCTACTTGGGGTCATAAGGCAATAGCTATTACAGACCACGGTGTAGTCCAAGCATTCCCTGAGGCTATGGACGCAGGTAAAAGCAACAATATAAAAATACTTTACGGCGTTGAGGGGTATCTAGTAGAGGATAATGCTCCGATTATAAAGGAGCCAAATGATAAAGACCTATCTCAGACATTTGTGGTATTCGACTTAGAGACTACTGGTTTTTCTAATAAAAACGACAAGATAACTGAAATCGGTGCTGTCAAGGTTAAAAATTTCGAGATTGTAGATAGATTTAATGAACTAATAAATCCAGAAAAGGATATATCGTATAAGGTTCAGGAATTGACAGGTATAACTAATGATTTAATAAAGGATAAGCCTACAATTGAAGAGATTTTACCTAAATTTATGGAATTTGTAGGAGATAGCGTGTTAGTTGCGCATAATGCTGAATTTGATATAGGTTTTATAAATCAAAAATGCAAGGAAATGGGCATAAAATTTGAAAATAAAAGTGTAGATACCCTAATGCTTGCTAGAATACTTCTACCACATTTAAAGAGATTTAAGCTTAACAACCTTACAAAGGAATTAGGAGTTCCTCTGCACAACCACCATAGAGCAGTAGATGACGCTGCTGCAACTGCTCATATATTTATAAAATTCTTGGATATGCTCCAAAAGAGGGGCGCAGAGAAATTGAGCGATGTAAATGAAATATTGGGCTTTATAGACTACACTAAGCTAAAGACAAAGCACATTACTCTAATAGCTCAAAATTTGGTGGGAATTAAAAATTTATACAAGATAGTATCTGATGCACATGTAAATCATTTTTACAGAGCACCGAGAATATTAAAGAGTGTATTGATGGAATATAAAGAAGGAATTATCGTTGGCTCAGCATGTGAGGCTGGAGAAGTATTTCAGGCTGTAAAACAGAATAAAGACGACGATGAGATAAAAGATATTATAGAATTATACGACTATATAGAGGTAATGCCTATAGACAACAACAGGTTTATGATAAACAACGGCGAGGTCAAGGACGAGGATGAGCTAAGAGAATTGAATAAAAAGGTCGTAGATGTGGCAAAGAGATTTGGTAAAATTCCAGTGGCGACAGGAGATGTGCACTTCATAGAAAAGCACGAGGCTGTATTTAGAAGGGTACTTAAGTATTCTCAGGGCTTTAGTGTAGATGAAGAGGAGACTTATTTGCATTTTAGAACTACAGATGAAATGCTAGAGGAATTCAAGTATTTAGGAGAGGAATTGGCGTACGAGGTCGTAGTTGAAAATACCAATAAAATTGCGGATATGGTAGAGGACTTTTTACCTATACCAAATGAGACATTTCCACCTGTAATAGAGGGCTCAGACACTGAGCTTAGGGAGATGTGCTACTCAAAGGCGAAGAGAATCTACGGAGATCCGATGCCCGAAATAGTAAAAACTCGTCTAGATAGGGAACTAAACTCTATAATCAGTAACGGATACGCAGTCATGTATATAATAGCCCAAAAGCTAGTTACAAAATCACTAGCAGACGGTTATCTAGTTGGGTCTAGGGGTTCTGTTGGATCTTCACTTGCAGCTACAATGAGTGATATAACAGAGGTTAATCCACTTCCAGCACATTATATATGTGAAAACCCGGATTGCAAATATTCGTATTTTTACGATGTAGGTGAATGGGGCTCTGGGGTAGATTTACCGGATAAAGACTGTCCTAAATGTGGAAGAAAGCTTAAAAAGGATGGGCACGATATACCTTTTGAGGTCTTTCTTGGATTTGAAGGAGATAAAGAGCCTGATATAGACCTTAACTTCTCCGGAAGCTATCAGCCAGTAATTCACAAATACACAGAGGAATTATTTGGTGAAGGGCACGTATATAGAGCTGGAACTATAGGTACAGTTGCAGATAAAACTGCATATGGATATGCTAAAAAATATTCAGAGGAAAATGAGTTAGATTTAAATAGTGCAGAGATTTTAAGACTTGCAAAGGGATGCACAGGAGTTAAGAGGACATCAGGACAGCATCCAGGGGGTGTAATGGTTATCCCAGATTATAAAGATGTCTACGATATCACTCCTATACAATACCCTGCAAATGATACATCCTGTGGTGTTATAACGACGCATTTCGACTACCATTCTATAAGTGGTAGAATATTAAAGCTAGACATTCTAGGGCACGACGTTCCGACCATAATAAGAATGCTTGAGGATATTACAGGGCTGGATGCGACAAATATTCCTCTAGATGACAAGGAGACGATGTCCATATTTACATCTACAGAAGCATTAGGTGTAACACCAGAGGAAATTAACTGTCCAATAGGTTCTCTTGCTATACCAGAATTTGGTACATCCTTCGTTAGACAGATGCTCCTTGACACAAAACCTACTACTTTTGCAGAGCTTGTACGTATAGCAGGACTTTCGCATGGTACAGATGTTTGGCTAAATAATGCACAGGATTTAGTTGTAGATGGAGTAGTTGAATTCAAAGAGGTTATATCTACTCGTGATGATATAATGAACTACTTGCTATTTAAGGGATTGCCTCCTAAGATGGCGTTTACAATTATGGAGCACGTAAGAAAGGGTAAAGGATTAAAGCCTGAATTTATCGAGGAGATGAATAAACACGATGTGCCTGAGTGGTATATTGAGTCTTGTAAGAAGATAAAATACATGTTCCCTAAGGCACATGCCGTGGCATACGTAATGATGTCGTTTAGACTTGCTTATTTTAAAGTGCATTATCCAGCAGCATTTTATGCTACTTATTTTACAACTAAGGCACAGGATTTTGATGCAGATTTGATTGTGAAGGGTCTCGACAGTATTAAAGCAAAGATAGATCAAATACACGAGCTAGGAAATGATGCAACAGCAAAGGATAAGACGATGCTGACAGTTTTAGAGGTTGCGCTTGAAATGTACGCGAGAAAGATAAAGATAATACCTGTAGATATTTATAAATCTGATGCGACCAAGTTTCAAGTTGTAGACGATAAGACAATACTTCCACCTATGATAGCGCTACAAGGTGTAGGAGAAAATGCAGCTATAAATATCCAAAAGGAAAGAGAAAACGGAGAATTTATCTCTAAAGAGGATTTGAGAAAGAGAACTAAAATCTCAAAAACAGTAGTTGAGACACTTTCAAATCACGGCTCTTTAAACAATATGAGTGAAAAAAATCAATTATCCTTATTTTAAAAGTTTTACAAAAAAATTGAAATTATTGTGTACAAATCGAAAAAAATAGTGTAGAATATAGTAGTTAAAAATGTATTTATACAAAAACACTTGTAAAAAAAAAATTTTTATGTTATAGTAATAGAAAAATAGTATATGGCAGAAGATAAGAGTGAGGCAGTTGTTCTCACTCTTTTATTTTAAATATGTTATAATACAACTGAATAGGAGGCATAAATGAAAAAGAATATTGAATCTATAGTTGAAGAATTAGTATTGCCTGTTTTAGATACTAAGGATATAGAATTAGTAGATGTAGAATATGTGAAAGAAGCGGGACAATTTTATTTGAGAATCTACCTTGAAAAAGAAGGTGGGATTACATTAAATGATTGTGAAGCCGTATCAAGAGAAATAAATCCTATATTAGACGAAAAAGACCCAATCGAAGAAAATTATTTTTTAGAAGTATGTTCACCAGGTCTTGATAGACCTCTTAAAAAAGAAAAAGACTTTATAAGATACGCAGGAAGAGATGTAGAAATCAAATTATACAAACCTTTAAACGGAACAAAACAACTTGAAGGAGAACTTGTAGGTTTAACTGAAGACAAAAAAATAAAAGTTATAATAGATAATAATGAAGTTGAGTTTGATAAAAAAGATATTGCGATAATCAGACTTGCTGTGAAATTTTAGCGGTAGTATTAACTAGGGAGGAATAAAAATGAAACAAGAAACTGTAGATCCAAAGCAAGATTTTATGGACGCGTTAGACGAATTAGAAAAAGACAGAGGGATAAATAAAGAAATTATAATAGATACTATAGAACAAGCACTTTTAACTGCTTACAAAAAGAACTTCGGTTCAGCTCAAAATGTAAGAGTTGAAGTAGATAGAGAAGACGGAGAAGTAAGGGTATTCTCTCAAAGAAGAGTAGTAGATGAATCAGATTTATACGATACTTTCTTAGAAATAGAATTAGCAGATGCAAGAAAAATAGACCCAAGTTACGAATTAGGAGATATAATAGAAAATGAAGTAACTCCTAAGGAATTCGGTAGAATAGCAGCTCAAACTGCTAAACAAGTAGTTGTACAAAGAATAAGAGAAGCAGAAAGAGAAATCGTATACAACGAATTTATCGAAAAGGAAACAGAAATAGTTACAGGAGAGATAGCTAGAGCTACTTCAAAAACTGTATATGTAAATGTAGGAAAAATAGAAGCTTCTATGCCAGAATCTGAACAAATTCCTGGAGAAGAATATAAAGCAGGACAAAATATAAAAGTATATATATTAGAAGTTAAAAAGACTAATAAAGGACCTCAAATAGTAGTTTCAAGAAGTCATCCAGGTCTTGTTAAGAGATTATTTGAAAAACAAGTAGAAGAAATATACCAAGGTATAGTTCAAATAAAATCTGTTTCAAGAGAAGCTGGTTCAAGAACTAAAATAGCAGTTCAATCATTAGACGAAAGAATAGATCCAATTGGTGCTTGTGTAGGTACTAAGGGTTCTAGAGTAAGAGCTGTAGTAGATGAGTTAGGTGGAGAAAAAATCGATATAATTAATTACAGTGAAGATCCAGCTGAATTTATATCAGCATCACTTAGCCCATCAAAGGTTGTAAGAGTAGATGTAAATGAAGAAGAAAAAACTGCCCTTGTAGTAGTTCCTGATTATCAATTATCTTTAGCAATAGGTAAATCTGGTCAAAATGCAAGACTTGCAGCAAAACTTACTAATTGGAAAATAGACATAAAAAGTGAATCACAAATAAAAGAAGAAATGGAATTAAAAGCTAACGAAGAAGATATCGAAGAGACTCTTGTAGAAGATATCGAATCTACATCTGAAGTAGCTGAAGTAGAAGATATAGATTTAGGTACTGAAGTTGATTTAGATTCTGACATTGAAGAATAATCTCAACTAGTATAAAGTTAAGGAGGGATGGCTTTGAAAAAAGTAAAGAAAATACCTCAAAGAAAATGCATAGTATGTCAAGACAGAGATTCTAAAAAGGAGCTTATTAGAATTGTTAAAAACAAAGAAGGTGAAATATTTTTAGATCCATCTGGCAGAGCAAATGGTAGAGGTGCATATATATGTAAAGACTCTGAATGTTTGAAAAAAGCCATAAAGACAAAAGCTTTAAATAGGGCTTTTAAGGTCGAAGTTTCTGATGAAGTATACGAAAAATTATTGATGGAGTTAGAAGCTTATGATAAATAACAATCAAAAAATTCATTCTTATATAGGCCTAGCTATGAGAGCTGGCAAAGTCGTATCAGGAGATGACACAACTTTAAAAGATCTCAAAAAAGGCAAAGTAAATTTAATAATAATCGCCGAGGACGCTTCAGATAATACTAAAAAGTTATTTAAAGATAAATCGGCGTATAGAAAGGTAGATCAAATTCTGTTTTCAACAAAGGTAGAGCTTGGTTTATCTATAGGAAAATCACCGAGAGCTGTGTTAGGGATAAAAGATAAAGCTCTAGCACAAAAAATTTTAGAACTCGTTGAAGTAAAAATTTAATAGGGGGTGATCTTGTGGCAAATACAAGAATAGACCAAATCGCAAAAGAAGTAAAAGTTTCAAATAAAGAAGTTATAGCTAAATTAGCTGAATTAGGAATTGAAGTAGAAAACGAAAATTCAGAAATAGACGAAGAAGACGCACAGTTAGTGACAGAATTATTATTAGAAGAAAATGGAAACAAAATAAGTATAGATGGACCTTTAACAGTTCAAAATCTATCAGATGCTGTAGGAAAATCAGTTTCAGAGGTAATAATGGAGCTTATGAAAATGGGAACTATGGCAACAATAAATCAAGAGGTTACTTTTGAAGTAGCAGCTTTATTAGCTCAAAAATATGGATTTACATTAGAAGCAGTTGCAAGTGATGTAGATGCAGAAGAAGAAATAGAGAGATTAATGGAAATTGAAGAAGATAAAGAAGAAGATTTAAAACCAAGACCACCAGTTGTAACTGTAATGGGACACGTTGACCACGGTAAAACATCTCTACTTGATGCTATAAGAAATACTCGTGTAACATCAAGTGAAGCAGGTGGAATAACTCAACATATAGGTGCATCTGAAGTATCTATAAACGGACAAAAAATCGTATTTTTAGATACTCCAGGACATGAAGCCTTCACATCAATGAGAGCAAGAGGTGCTCAAGTAACAGATATAGCAATACTTGTAGTTGCAGCAGACGACGGTATAATGCCTCAAACAATAGAAGCTATAAACCATGCCAATGCAGCAGGTGTACCTCTAATAGTAGCTATAAACAAAATAGATAAACCAGGTGCTAACCCAGAAAAAGTTAAAAAAGAATTAGCCGATGAAGGTCTACTAGTAGAAGACTGGGGTGGAACAGTAATATCTGTAGAAGTTTCAGCTAAGAAAAACCAAAATATAGATACATTACTAGAAATGGTTCTATTAGTTGCAGAAATGGAAGAATTACGTGCAAATCCTAATAAGAGAGCAGTTGGTACTGTAATAGAAGCTCAACTTGACAAGGCTAGAGGACCAGTTGCAACAGTTTTAGTTCAAGGCGGAACTTTAAAAGTTGGTGACCCAATAGTTGCAGGTGTGGCTTCAGGTAAAGTAAGAGCCATGATAAATTCAAAAGGAAAAAGAGTTAAACATGCAGGTCCATCTACAGCAGTAGAAATACTTGGTCTATCTGAAGTACCACTAGGTGGAGACCAATTCGTGGCTGTTCCAACAGATAAGATAGCTAGAAATATTTCTGAAAAGAGACAATTAATCCAAAGAGAAGAAATGCTTAAATCTTCTCAAAGAATGTCACTTGACGATTTCTTCAATCAAATGAATGAAGGTCAAGTAAAAGACTTAAACGTAGTAATAAAAGCAGATGTTCAAGGTTCAGTTCAAGCTGTAAAACAATCACTTGAAAAATTATCAAATGAAGAAGTTGGCGTAAACGTAATCCACGGTGGTGTTGGTGCGATAAATGAATCAGATGTATTATTAGCTGCTGCATCAAATGCCATAATCATAGGATTTAACGTAAGACCAGTATCAGGTGCTGAATCTTTAGCAGACAAAGAAAACGTAGATATAAGAACATACACAATAATTTACAAAGCTATAGAAGATATACAAGCTGCTATGAGCGGTTTACTAGATCCAGAATTAAAAGACGAAGATACAGGAAAAGCTGAAATAAGAGAAGTATACAAAATTTCAGGTGTTGGAGCTGTTGCAGGTTGCTATGTTACAAGTGGTAAGATATTTAGAAACTGCAAGGTTAGAATCGTTAGAGATGGTATAATAATCCAAGAATGTGAATTATTAGCACTTAAGAGATTCAAAGACGATGTAAAAGAAGTTAATAGTGGTTTTGAATGTGGTATGAGCTTTGTTAATTACAACGACATAAAAGTAGGCGACGTAATAGAAGCCTACATCCAAAAGGAAGTAAAGAGAGAACTATAATTAACAAAAGAGGTTGATATAATGGCATCAAATAATAGAACACGTAGAATAGCAGAAGAAATTAGAAAAATAGTAAGCACAATGCTAATTAATGGAATAAAAGATCCAAGAATAAATTCTCTAGTAAGTGTAACTGATGTTGAAGTTACAAGCGACTTAAGCTATGCATATGTATATATAAGTATTCTAGGTGGAGATGAAGAATCTACTTTAGAAGGCCTAAAAAGTGCATGTGGGTATATAAGAAGAGAAGTTGGAAAAAATATAAAAATAAGACATATTCCAGAAATTATATTCAAGATAGACGATTCTCTAATAAAAGGGATGTACATGGATGAATTGATAAAAAAAGTCAATAGTGGATATAAAAATTCATCAGAAGAAGATGAAGAAGACGGTGAATAATATGGATAAGATTATTAATTATATTGATGAGGGTAACTATTTTATAGTTACCTCTCATGTAAATCCAGATGGAGACAATATAGGCTCTACTTTATCTATGTATTATTATCTAAAATCTATAAATAAACAGGTCTACTATGTTTTAGACGACGATATTCCTCTTAATTTAAAGTTTTTATTAAATGATATAGAGATTTTAAATTCTGAAGAATTTGAAAAGTTGAATTTAAAAGATTTTAGTATAATATCACTAGATTGTGGAGATTTAGGTAGAATATGTTTGGATAGAGATTTAATAGACAAGGCTTCGAAGTTAATCTGCATAGATCACCATGCTAGTAATCAAAGCTTTGGGGATTTAAACTATATAATACCAGAGGCGTCTTCAACTTGTGAACTTGTATATAATATATTCAAAAGAATAAATCAAATAAAAAACACACAGGTTATGGATTCAAAAATAGCAACTGCACTATATGCAGGTGTGGTAACAGATACAGGTAAATTTACTTACTCTAATACTAGCCCTAGTACATTTGATATGGCAAAGGAGCTTTTAGAATTAGAAGCTGAGTCTAATAAAGTTATCTGTGAGGTTTATGGAAACAATCATTATAATTACTATAAATTATTAGGAGAAGCATTAAATACACTTAATATAATCGAAACTAAGGTGGCTACTATAACATTGACTCAAGATATGTTATCTAGAAACAACGTGAGCTTCAAGGATACAGATGGTATAACACCTTATTGCAGAGATATTGAAAATGTAGAAGTAGGGATTTTAGTAAAAGAAAAATCTGAGGATGAAATTAAAATAAGTCTTAGATCTAAAAATTACGT
>NZ_JBJDXL010000433.1:0-2803 GCF_051866655.1 Intestinibacter sp. | reverse complement strand
ACTTGAGATATCAGTGTGATCTAACTTAGCTTCTACACCTAATTCCTTTAAAACTGCTTCTACACTCATTTGACAAGCAAAGCTGCTTCCTAAACCTGCTCCACATACTGCTAATATTTTTAACATAACTACTCCTCCTTAATATTTAATATCTTTATATTTTTATTTATTAATTAATTTTATTAATTCGTCATATGTATCGACTTCTGCTATTTCATCGATCATGCCTTCATTTATAAATTCCATTATCATTCTTAGAACATCTAAATGACTTGCATTATCTACTGCTGAAAAGCATATTAGTACTTTTACTGCACTTTCATCGCCTTCGAAATGTACAGGCTCTTTTAATGTAATTAAACTACATCCTATCTTTAGTGCTCCTTTTTCTGGTCTTGTGTGAGGAATTGCTATTCCATCTGCTATTACAATGTATGGTCCAAATTCCTTGACTGAACTTATTATTGCATCTACATATGATTCTTTAGCGCATCCTTGTTCGACTAGCATGCCTGCACCTGCTCTTACAGCTTCCTCCCAGGTACTAGCTTCGACTTTTAACTTAACATTTTTTTCTGTTAATATTAATTTATCCAAAATTGATCCCCTCCTTTTTGGCGTATTTTATTTATTGTTGAGTTTTATTCAATTCTGATATGAATTCCTCATAATTTCTATTTTTTATTAATTTCATAACACCTTGCTGAGCTATCAAGTAGTTGTATAGCTTTTTAAATACAACCTCCCAAATATCGTATTTGCTCTTTGGAATGCTGAATAATAAAACTACCTGTACTTTTTCTTCATCCCATAAAATAGGCTTCTTTAAAATCATTATAGATACGGCTGCTTCCTTCATATTGTGTGCTAATGCATGCGGAATAGCTACTAATCCACCTAATTCAGTTGTCGCCATTTCTTCTCTTTTGAATATTGACTCTTTTACTTCTTCAGATATATAGCCGTTTTGTAGCATTTTATCTGTCATGAATTCTAATACAGAATTTTTATCTTTAAAATCCACGTTGCTGAAAAACAACTCAGGCTTAAATATTTCCTTATAATCAATTCCATTAGAATCTTTTTCTGTGTCGTCAATCATTTTTTCTAGTTGATCAATATCTTTTTCCTCTAAAAATAATTTAATCTTTTTAATTTTAGGACTAGAGAAGTTTTCTAGTTCAACTGTAGTAAGCAATAAATCAACACTATCTATAAGCTCTTGGCTTACATCGTTCATTGAACATGTTTTTACGACTTCTACCTTATTATTTAGATTGTTTTGTATCTTTTCCTTTAGAAGCATCGCTGTTGCAACACCTGCAATACATACTATAGCAACCTTTTTTCTCTTTCGATTTTTATTTAAACCTTTTCTCTCTAGTGAAGCCCCAAAGTGCATCGCTAAAAATCCTATTTCACTTTCCTTTGCCTTTAGGTTAAATTTCTTTTCAATTATTTCACCTGCTATAACAGCTAGTTCAAAAGCCAGTGGATAAGAATTTTTTATAGAATCTAAAAACTCATTTCTTATATTCATATCAAATCTAAGTCTTTGAAGTGCTGAATTTAAATGCATAGCCAATCCATTTATTAATTGCTTATCATCTGATAGGTCTATTTTTGTTTTTTCCTTAATAGCTGCTAATATATGTTCAATCTCTGGCTTGTATGTATATTCGCCATTGATATCGTCAATTAAAAATCTTTGGCTGGAAATTAAATGCTGTGTTAAATAGTAGACTTCATCACCTAGATCAATATTCAGTTTTTCTTTAAGCTGTAAAATTACCTCCTGAGCACATCTAAATTCATCAGTTAAAGTAAATGCTCTAATCTCTTCTATTGGATATTTGACAACTTTTTTAAATTTAAATCTTTCTAACATTATCAAAGTATGGTTTACTAGGTTGTTAAAGGATATATCAGTTAATTTCAAATTGTATTTTTTAATATTTTCAAGTAGTATTTCTTTTACTATTTTTATTTCATTTGCTGAAAAAATATTTTCAAAGAACTGCTTTCTTTCTTTTTTAGTTTTTGTTTTGTCATTGAAAATATAATCTGAAATACAATATCTTATTTTAGCTTCTTCGCCAATAATTCTGACTCCATACGTTTTAGTTATACTTACCTTTAAATCGTATTTTTTTAATACTTTATCTACTGATCTTAAGTCTTTTTTCAAAGTTGAATTACTTATAAATAATTCTTCCTCTAAATCAAATAAATCAAATTTTTCTTCTTTATTTAGAGCTCTCAGCAATAATTTGTTAATTATATATAATTCTCTATCTTTAGGTTCAGAAGGAATAATATTCTGAGATTCTACTTTTGATTCTGAAGCTTCTAATGATTTCAAAAATTCTTCATATCTAGCGTCATCATTGATTTTTAAAAAATACCCTTGGCCTACTTCTGATTCAATTTCAGCTCCCGCATCCTTTAAAATAGAGTTAAGCTCTTTGATATCATTTCTAATAGTTCTGCTAGATACTCCTGTAGATAAAGCAAGACTATCACCTTTTATCTTTTCTTGACTTTGCCTTAAAATATTTAATATTTGCTTTAATCTCTTATTTATCATTTTTCCTCTCCCCTTATTATAATTTTATTATATATAATTTTTAATTTCATATATAGTCATTTAATTTCCTCTTTACTACGGAAATTTTTTGTTAAAACTTATATAAAATTTACTGAAGAAGATATCGTTTATACGATTTTTTTATTTATTTGCTTTTCTTATTTTAAATTATATATAATTTGTATTTATAGATATAGTCATTTAATTTCCTCTTCA
>NZ_JBJDXL010000432.1:0-2803 GCF_051866655.1 Intestinibacter sp. | reverse complement strand
AGAACCTATGGAAGCTTGATGGTTTTAATAGGTATAGGAGGAATGCTACTTTTTAAAACAATAGGAATAATTTTAGATGTTTTACTTTTAATTGTAGTATTTTTCTACTTATTTAAGTTTATTGTAAAATTGATAAAATCTACAAAAAATTATTAGTACATATCTAAGCGCTTATAGCTCGTATAAATTGTTTAAATTTGGTCAAAAATAAGTTTGCATAATATTTGAATAAAATATATAATAGACAAGTTAGGATATTTTGAAAACGGAAAGGAAATAAACAATTAATATGAGTATAACAAGATTTGAAGATTTATCAATTAGTGATGAAATAAAAAGATCAATTGCGGAAATGGGATTTGAAGAGCCATCACCTATACAGGCTCAATCAATACCAGTTATTTTATCAGGGAGAGATGTCATAGGACAAGCACAAACAGGTACAGGGAAGACTGCGGCATTTAGTATACCTATACTTGAGAAGGTAGATCCAAATAATAAACATCTACAAGCCATAGTATTATGCCCAACTAGAGAGCTTGCTATACAAGTTTCTAAGGAAATAAGAAAGCTTGGTAAGTTTAAGAGCGGAATAAAAACATTACCAGTTTACGGTGGACAACCAATAGACAGACAAATAAAAGCATTAAAGAGTGGAGTACAAGTAGTAATAGGAACTCCAGGACGTGTAATAGACCATATAAATAGAAAAACTTTAAAATTAAACGATGTAAAAATGGTAGTGCTTGATGAAGCGGACGAAATGCTAGATATGGGATTTAGAGAAGATATCGAGTTAATTTTAAATCAAACTCCAATTGAAAGACAAACTACTTTCTTCTCAGCTACAATGCCAAAGGAAATATTAGAATTAACTAAATTATATCAACATGACCCAGAGCTAATTAGAGTAGTAAGAAAAGAGCTTACAGTTCCAAATATAAAACAATACTATATAGAAACAAGAAGAGCTAACAAGCTAGAAGTTCTATGCAGATTAATAGACGTATATAATCCAAAGCTATCTGTAGTATTCTGCAACACTAAGAGAGGTTCAGACGAGCTAGTAAGTGAGCTTCAAGCGAGAGGATATTTTGCAGATGCACTACATGGTGACCTTAAACAAACTCAAAGAGATATAGTAATGGATAAGTTTAGACAAGGGACTATAGATATATTAGTCGCTACAGATGTTGCAGCTAGAGGTATAGATGTTGATGATGTAGATATGGTATTTAACTACGACCTACCACAAGATGAAGAGTACTATGTTCACAGAATAGGTAGAACAGGACGTGCTGGTAGAGAAGGTGTATCTTTCAGTTTTGTATATGGAAAAGAAATGAGAAAAATGAGAGATATAGAAAGATATACTAAATCTAAATTAGTAAAACACAGTATACCAACTATAGCAGATGTAGAAGAAAAGAAGGTGGCTGCATTCTTCAACCAAGTTAAAGATGTTCTAAAAGAAAGTAATTTAGCAAAACAAATTAACTGGGTAGAAGCTCTATGTGAAGAGGAACAATTATCAACTCTAGAAGTAGCTGCTGCGTTAGTTAAGTTATCTATGGGTGAAGAACTAAAAGAAGAAATAATAGAGGAACCATCTAGAAGAGAAGCTAGAAAATCTAAAAAATCTAAAAAAGGTTCAACTGGAGCTGAACGTGGAATGGTTAGACTATTCATAAATGTAGGTAGAAACCAAAGAGTACAAGCTAAAGACATAGTTGGAGCTATAGCTGGAGAAGCTGGAATATCTGGTAAATTAGTTGGAACTATAGATATATACGATAAATACACATTTGTTGAAGTACCTAAAGCAAATGCAAAGAAAGTTCTAGAAAAATTAAAAAATGTAAAAATAAAAGGAAATAGAATCAACATAGAAAAAGCAAATAAAAGAAATAAATAGATAATATAAAACGAAGTCACTTAAAAAATTGTTAATTTTTATTCAATTAGAATTTAAGTGGCTTTTATATTTTGTATACAATTCTTTAAATAGAAAAGGGAAAAACTAATTTTACCTAAAAAAAATACAAAATAAAAAGAATATAAGTAAAAAAAATAATTTATATGGTTGTTTATTGTTAATTATATGATATACTATGGTTAGTAAGTATTACTTTTGTATAATTAGATTTCTAATTTTATGTATTATCATATTATTATTAAAAACAAATCGACGTGGCTAAATATTGGCACTTCAGATTTAAAATGGAAAATGAATCGAGTATTATGTTCAATTCCTTACAAAGCACTTATATTAAAAATGCAATTCTATTACAGGCTAATATTGGTAATATATTGCAAAAGTAAGTATTTAATATGATGTAAGGTTGTTTTTTATGCAATTTTACAGAGAAACAAGTTATTTAAAAGTAATGGGTTAGAAGTAGAATATATTAATTATCATAAATAAATACATTACACAGTAGAATTTTTATATTTTGCGCTCCTCCACAGACACATAGATCACTTATTTGTGTGTGCTAGCTAAAATAGGAGGAAATTTATGAAAAATAATAATGTAAAAAAATTAGTTGAAATTAGTTTATTAATAGCATTAGAGATTATTTTAACTAGATTCTGTTCAATCAATACACCAATCGTAAGAATAGGATTTGGATTTTTACCAATTGCAACAATAGCGATGATGTATGGACCATTAAGTGCAGGTATAGCTTATGCAATAGGTGATATTTTAGGAATGATGATATTCCCAAGTAGTTCTTTTTTCCCAGGCTTTACACTTACAGCATTCTTGACAGGTGTAGCTTATGGCTTAGTTTTATATAAA